>JABJQE010000284.1 GCA_018663565.1 Phycisphaerae bacterium | reverse complement strand
TCGCCAGTCAACATGACCATTGAGATCATGGTGACCTCAATGCCGATGACGGCGATGGTCAAGATGATTGTGCCGAGAGGCTCTCCGAGCAATATGGCAAGGCAATCGGCATGACGCACCACCGAAAATGCTGACCACAGAATGATGAAGAAGAGCCCGGCAAAGACAATGATCGACCGAATGGGCGTGGCTGCGGGGTCCTGGAACCAATCCGGAATGATGAGCCATGTCACGACAGTCGTTAGGAGACCGGCAAGCAACGCCAATTCAGACTTCAAGAGGCCTGGGCGGGGCTTAGAAGGTGTTCGTTTGGTGGCTGTCATGGAGAGCAAACCATAGCGAACTCTGATTGAGCGTGAACGTTGCAGATGTGGCGGATCCAAACCAGCAATAGGGCCGTATTGTTGTTTGATGCGGAGAATGTGTGGGGTAGACTAATATTTGAGAGAAATGAGGCTTCAGAGCCTCAGAATGAGGAGTCACACGATGTTGAAGGGATTTGCAGCGGGTCTTTTGGTTGTCTCAACAGCCGCCTTGGCAGTGCCAGGTGGCACCCACGAGGACAAGCCAATCGATTCTGAATCAATACGGCCACCACTTTCTGTGCTGCTTGGTGCGACGCCAGGGCTTCGTGCTCACGTTGCTCAAGATGGCCGGATCGATCGTCTATTCGGCTCAGTATTCGCCACAGGCACCTCGGCTCGGAAGACTTCCGATTCATTCCTGCTCGACCATGCTCCGATTTGGGGTGTGACGCCAAACAATCTCAAGGCGGGCGGCGTGCTTCCGAATGGAGTCGTTGAGCAGCCCATGATGTACGACCCCGCGACCGATCAGTATCGGTTCACTGGCGTGTACTACAGTCAGACGATCGGTGGATTCCCCGTCTTTGGCGCACGTGTTCTTGTGCTGACTTTGAACGATGCGGATCATGGAGCTGTCTTGGCCGCTTCTGATCTGCGAGATCTCGGCAGCTTCGAGGCCACTACGCCATCCCCTGCGCTCGCCGGCGTCGCCCGAATGACGAGTCTCTCACGTCAACTCCTCGCTGACGACACCGCTACCGTTACCGACGGCCCCAGAACAGTGGTCTTTGCCGGATACGACCTCAATGCATCTACGCCGACGATGGCTGTGGAGTTTGTCGCCGAAGCAGGCGCGTCTTGGGAGCAGGGCACTTATCAAAAGCGTCGATTTGTTGTGCGGGCCGATGACGGCGTGGTGCTTCATAACGAGAACATGATCCTGTCTTGCAGCCCAACCGATATGCCACTTGGCGCATTGTTTGCCGCTGGCCTCGGTGAAGTGACCGGTCAGGTGCGTGGCAGCGTGACCACTACGACTCAGGCTGCCGAGTGCGCACTCGAACTTCCTAATTCAATGCCCTACGCCGCCGTGACTTCGGGCGGCACGACTGTGTACGCTGATGCAGAGGGCTACTTCTCGCATCCACACTCTGGCGGCAACGCAAGCTTCGGCGGCACATTAGGCGGTCAATGGTTTAGCGTGAATAATGAAGCTGGATCAACAACCACCTCCTCCACTACAGGATCATCCGGCGATGCCATCAGCATCCTGTACAACCCCACACCATCTGCGCTTGTGACGGCTCAGACGAACGCATATCGAGAAGCCAACCTGGCTCGAGATATGGTGCTTGATTTCAATCCATCTTTCCCAGTCATCGCAACACAGACAGGTTTTCCGATCAATGTGAATCTCGGTGATACCTGTAATGCGTTTTACGACTACTCATCAATCAACTTTTATCAGGCCGGTGGCAGTTGCAACAACACCGCCTTCTCAGTCGTGGTGCACCATGAGTATGGACATCACCTCGTGAGCTCTGGCGGTTCTGGTCAGGGCGAGTATGGCGAAGGCATGGGCGACGTGATTGGCGTGGTATTGACAGGCGATAGCAAACTCGCCCGTGGGTTCTACAGCAGTGACTGCGTGAACGGCATTCGTAATGCAGATAATGATTGCCAGTTCTCTGCCTCATCGTGTTCATCGTGTGGCAGCGAGATTCACGCATGTGGCCAGCTCATTTCTGGTTGTGTGTGGGACACATGGATGGCGCTTGAAGACAGCAACCCGATGACGGCCCAATCCGTTATTCGGGATTTGTCTGTCAACAGCATTCTTCTGCATAGTGGCACGTCGATCACAGACAGCATTCTCATCGACTTCATCACGCTCGATGACACCGATGGCAACATCGATAATGGCTCTCCACACTTTGCCCAAATCGCGGAAGGTTTCGGTCTTCACGGACTTGATGCGCCTGAGCTTGCCTTGTTGTCAATTTCGGCTCCTGATGGCTTGCCTGCTCGTATTGATCCCAATGGAACCACATCAGTGACCATTCGCATTGACGACCTCAGCGGCACGTTCGATCCAAGTACTGGCAAGATGTATGTCGGGCAGTCTGGTTCCTTCAGCACGGTCGATCTCATCGCTGATGGCAGTGATTATCTCGCGATCTATCCAGCAACGCCATGCGGCGAGTCGGTTCAGTACTACTTCCGCGGAGATACCGTAGGTGGTGTGGCAGTGAAATGGCCAAGCGATGCACCCGCTAGTGTGTTCACAGCGCAGGCCGCGTATGGCGACCCCATCGTGTCCTTCGAAGAGGACTTCGACACAGACGCTGGCTGGACCCCAAGTGGCTCGGCCGCCGACGGTCAGTGGACTCACGGCGTTCCCGTGAATTGTAATCGTGGCGATCCGCCAAGTGATTACGACGGAAACAATCGATGTTGGTTGACTGACAATAGCAGCGCCAGCAGTTGCAATAGCGATGTTGATGATGGCACTGTCTACTTGACGTCGACTCCACTTGATGCATCCGAGCCTGGCTCATCATTGTCATACGCACGGTGGTTCAGCAATGACTTCGGAGGAGCTCCAAATACAGATACGTTTGTCGTCCAGGTGTCTGATGACAATGGCGCGTCATGGCTTACCGTAGAAACAGTTGGTCCATCTGGCCCAGAAGTTTCTGGTGGTTGGTACGTCGTGTCGTATGCATTGGACTCCATTCCAGGATTCAACCCAACGGCCGCGATGTTAGTGCGGTTCTCAACCTCTGATGGTGCGAGCACTGGTTCGGTTGTTGAGGCCGGCGTTGATGCGATCATGATCGCTCGAGCCGACTGTGAAGGTGGCAATCCGTGTTCTGGCGACCTTGACGGAAACGGCTCGGTCGATGTCGATGACATCCTCAATGTCATCGCATCATTCGGAGCAGGCAACGGAGGCGATGCTGACGGCGATGGCGACACGGATGTGGATGACCTTCTTGCCGTAGTTGCTGGCTTCGGCCCATGTCCCTGAATTGCGTTACACGCTCAATATCACCATCCGCTCCGGCGTTGCTGGGGCGGATGGTGTATTGACCG
>JABJQE010000039.1 GCA_018663565.1 Phycisphaerae bacterium | reverse complement strand
TTCAGGCTGGGCGGGGGGCCGTACTTTCAGCCGCCGGCGTGCATGAACTCGAAGCCTCAATAATGGACGGGGCGAGTGGGCGGGCTGGAGCAGTGTGTGGAATTCGCACCGTTCGAAACCCAATTCGCCTCGCCCGTCAAGTGGTTGAGCGAACCTCGCACGTATTTGTTGGCGGGCAAGGGGCCGAGGATCTAGCCAAGGCGTGGGGTCTTGACCGTGTTCCCAATGAGTGGTTTACGACAGAGCGTCGACTTGAGCAGCTCCGCCGGTTTCTCGCAGCTGATGGCGGTGATGGCCCGCATCCAGCCACAGTCGGCGCTGTGGCGTGCGACCAATATGGTCATGTTGCAGCGGCAACTTCTACCGGCGGCACAACAGGTAAGCTTCCTGGCCGCATTGGGGACGCGCCCATGATTAGCGCGGGCACATGGGCCGATGACCGCGTTGCCATCTCTTGTACAGGCATCGGCGAGCGATTTATCTTGGCCGGTACGGCTAGAGCAGTCGCCGCTCGTGTTGAACTCCTCGGCGAGTCGATTGAGCCAGCTGCTGCATTGGTTCTTGAGGCCATGCCGCCCGATTCTGGTGGGCTTATTGCCGTCAATAGAGAGGGCGATTTGACGCTGCCATTTACGTCGCAAGGCATGTATCGGGGCTGGGCAAGTGAGCATGGTGATTGCGGCATCGGAATTGGCCCATGAGTATTCACTTGCCGGGGCTGCCATGATCGCCCATATGGATTACTTCGTGGCGGCCATAACACGGGTCCTTGGCATTTGACATTCACCCTCTATCATGGGGATTGCAATCGCCATGACCGACACACATACGCATTCAACTCACGATGACTCGGCTTCAAGCGTAGAGCCGCCAAATACAAGGCTGTATCTCGGTCGAGATCTTGCATGGCTCGATTTCAATGAGCGTGTCCTCGCCCAGTCCGAAGACACATCGCGGCCACTCTTTGATCGACTCCGATTCCTCGCGATTTGCGAAAGCAATCTTGATGAGTTCTTCATGAAGCGTGCGGCCCTACTGCGTCGGCGTATTGAACTTGGCATTGACAAACTGACACATGATGGCCTTTCAGTACGGAAGCAACTCGCGGCAGCCCGAAAACAAGTGCACCGCGTCGTGCAGCGACAAACCGCTTTGTGGAACGAGTCCTTGCGACCGCAACTCATTGAGGAAGGCATCCGCATTACAGCCGTGGAAGACTTGCCCGGTCGATATCAGAACCGCGTGGATGATTGGTTTCATCGTCATGTGTTTCCGCTCCTGACACCACTTGCTGTCGACCCTGGACATCCGTTCCCATTCATTTCCAATCTTTCACGAAACTTCGGCGTCTTGCTTGCAGATCCAGGTGAGTCGGAAACGCGGTTCGCCCGCGTCAAGATTCCGGACTCCATTCCGTCTTGGGTCAGAGTGCCATCACACGGACCAGTTGGTGAGATTCAAGACACAACACCGTGCCGTGTTGTGCGTGTGGCGGACATTGTGCGTCGCAACCTCGAAGCGATTTTTCCGGGCATGCAGATTCTTGATGTGATGGAATTTCGCGTGACCCGGGGTATCGGGCTTGAAGAGGATGATGATGATGACGTGCGTGATCTGGCTCAGTGGGTGAAGGCGTCGTTGCGTCACCGGAGGTTTGCCGAAGCCGTTCGGCTTGAAACAGCAGAGGGTTCATCGCCCGAACTCATACAGTTGATCTTGGAAGAACTAGAGCTCGACCCCAAGTCTCATTATGAGCGTTGTGTTCCACTCGAGTGGGGCGGCTTGATGGACCTCACCAAGTTTGACCGTATTGATCTCTCCTCACCTACCTGGCAGCCGATTGTTCCTGTTCGCCTCGCAGATCGAAATGAACCGATCTTTGACGCCATACGTCGAGGCGACATCTTGCTGAATCATCCCTATGACTCATTCCATGCTTCAGTGGAGCGGTTTATCGCCGAGGCCGCGGATGATCCGGACGTTGTGGCGATCAAGCAATGTTTGTACAGAACTGATCCGGATTCGCCGTTCATTCACAGTTTGTTGCGCGCTGCCGAGGCTGGCAAACAGGTGACGTGTTTGGTTGAGCTTCGAGCTCGGTTTGATGAAGATCGCAATTTGCAACTCACCCGAACGCTTGAGAAGCACGGCGTACATGTTGCGTATGGCGTTGTCGGATTGAAGACGCACGCGAAGTGCTCGTTGATTATTCGTCGAGAAGGCGGCGCGTTTCGTGCGTATTCACATATTGGAACCGGGAACTATCACTCACAAACGGCCATGCACTACAGCGACTGTGGCTTACTGACGTGTAATGATGACGTAACAAACGATGTCATTCAAGTCTTCAATTACCTGACTGGTCGGTCGAGACACAAGGAGTATGAACAGATTCTTGTGGCGCCCGTCACCATGCGGTCGCAATTTGCTCATCGAATCAAGCGAGAGATATCGCACGCGAAGGCGGGAAGACCCGCCCGCATTGTTGCCAAGATGAATCAGTTTGAAGATCCAAAGATGATGCAGTTGATCATCAGGGCTTCACAGGCAGGCGTGCAGTGCGATCTCATCATTCGAGGCTTTTGTTGTTTGAAGGCTGGCGTACCGGGGTACACCGATAATGTTCGCATCACATCAATCATCGGAGATTTTCTTGAACACAGCAGGGTGTACCACTTTGCCAATGGCAAAAAAGATCCGATTCGCGGCGACTGGTGTATTGGATCGGCAGATTGGATGAAGCGGAATCTTGGGCAGCGTGTGGAAGTCATTGCGCCGATTACGGATCTGCAGGCAAAGAAGAGGCTGCACAGAATTGTCGAGGTGAATCTCGCCGATCGTAATGATGCGTGGTCTATGGATGCACATGGTGGGTGGCATCAGCCGACACCTTCGGCGGGCGCGGTCGAAGACAGTATTGAAGTGATGGGGACCTTTGCCACGCTTCGCCGTGATGCAATGCGGGCTGAGATCGAGGCGATGACCGAGCACCCAGCTGCGAGCCGAGTGTTGCGGGAACTTCCTCAACCGCAAACGCAGGATGTAGAGACACCTCGACTTGGCGGTGTAGAACGGCTTGCTGGTCTGGCGCTGCTCGATGCGCCGTGGCGAACAGCAGGCGAACTCAGTAAGCGTCTCAAGTTGTCGCCATCCCTCACAACCGCGACCGGTCGTCAGCTCGCGGCATCTGGCCACATCGAAATGTTCAAGGTCGGTCGCCATACGGTGTGGACTCCGACACCTTTGCTTGCTCAGTCTGTGGGTGGACCACTTTCGCTGCTTCAGCATTCTGATCGTGCTGAGGAGTGGCTTACACATCGCATTCGACGCTGGCTCCGTATGGAAGGCTGGACAGTTGCTCGAGTGGATGAAGGCCCAGTTCATCTGTGCGTTGATAACGATGCAGGGCATCACGAAGGATGGATGATCAAAGCCGACCGCCGTGGCGCGAGCAAGGCAGTGCGGATGGCAATAGACGATCACTGGACCGTTGTGCACGCGGTAGGAGTGACGCCAGAGACGATGTCCGTGCTGCGGCAGGCCAAGAAGTCATTGAACCAAGTTGACCAGAAACGCATGCAAGTGCACTCGCTCGCCGCCATCTTGCGCCAGAGCGACATGGAGACCAAGACGTGACAATGCGAACATTGATATTGATGCGACATGCCAAGTCTTCCTGGGAGACAGGTTTCGCAGATCACGAACGTCCCCTCAATGATCGCGGCGAATTGGCAGCGCCGCTGATGGGTCGATGGTTGGTATCGCAGGGCGTATCGCCGGATCTGGTTTTGTGTTCAACGGCTACACGGGCACACCGAACAGCGGAACTCGTTGCCGGTGAAATTGGACAGAGTATTGACGTGCGAATAGTGAAGCAGTTGTACTTGCCGCTTCCGCAGGACATCATCGAGGTTGTAGGAACTGAATCTGGCAATGCATCGACGGTTCTTGTTGTCGCCCATAACCCGGGAATCTCATCGGCAGTGGAAGAGTGTGCTGGCGTGGCCACGGTCATGCCAACAGCTGCTGCTGCCGTCATAGACTTTGAAATTGATCAGTGGTCAGACCTGCTCGTCGAGGCCCGCGGTGAATTGCGACACTTCTGGCGAGTCAAAGAGCTGGTGTGAGGCTGTAGTACTTGAGGTACCAGTCCACAAACTTTCCGACACCTTCTTCGACTGAAGTAGTGGCTTGATAGTCAAAGTCCGTCTTAAGGTCACTGGTGTCTGACCATGTCGCGAGGACATCACCAGGTTGCATGGCCAGCATATTGATATCCGCTTTGCGATCGAGTTTTTCCTCGAGCACTTTGACGAATTCCATCAATCCAATCGACTTCCCATTTCCAATGTTGTATACACGCCAGGGAGCGGAGCTGATCGCTGGATCTGGTGACCTTGGATCATAGTGATCAGCCGATGTTGCTGGATTATTTAAGGCGTATACAACTCCAGACACAATGTCTTCCACGTACGTGAAGTCACGCTGGTGTTCTCCGTGGTTGAAGACGTTGATTGGTTTGCCATCCAAGATCGCCTTGGTAAAGAGGAATAAGGCCATGTCAGGCCGTCCCCAGGGGCCATAGACCGTAAAGAACCGAAGGCCAGTGCATGGGAGATTGAAGAGGTTGGAGTACGAGTGCGCCATCAACTCGTTGGCCCGTTTGGTTGCCGCATAGAACGTCAGAGGATGGTCTGCTCCAACGTGCTCAGAAAATGGCATGCTTGTGTCGCTGCCATATACAGAGGACGTAGAGGCGTACACGAGGTGCTCGATGTTATTGTGCCGACATCCTTCAAGAATGTTCAAGAACCCAGTGAGGTTCGCAGATGCGTAAGCGTGGGGATTTTCAATTGAGTACCTCACGCCAGCTTGGGCGGCGAGATGGACCACGCGGTCGAACTTTCCAGACTCAAATATGTGAGCCATAGCACCCGAGTCTGTGATGTCGGCTTTGATGAATTCAAATCGGTTTGCGTCTGATCGATCTTGAATGCGTGCTATCCGAGCATCTTTAAGTGTTGGATCGTAATAATCATTCAGATTGTCTAGGCCGATGACGGTCTCACCTTGCTCAAGAAGGCGATGCGTAGTAAAGGACCCAATAAAGCCGGCCGCACCGGTGATAAGCACACGCATGTGTCAGGACTCCTGTGATGGAAGCGGGCAGGTATGGTATCCGACTACTTGTATGGCACACGTACTTCTCATTGAAGGATTCAGCCGGGCGTTGGTCTACTTCAGATCGCCGCTCTTAAGGGCGTTGCAGCGTGCCGGCCACGAGGTCACTGTGGCGACAGATCTTCAGCCGGGCGACGGCGTCGCTGAACAAATGGTTGCCATGGGAGTTCGGTGCGAGCATCTCCCAATTGCTCGCAATCGAATTCGAGTCCTTGGGGACATCTGGCTGACTTGGAAAATGTGGCGGTTGTTTCGCCGTACCCGGCCAGATGTGTTGCTGACCTGGACAATCAAGCCAAACTTGTATGGGCCCATTGCAGGGCGCCTCGCAGGCATTCGTCGGATTGGAATTGTGTTTTGTGGACTTGGTCGTCTGTTGCTCAGTAGCAGTCTGACAAGTCGCATTGTATGGCGCCTTCTGCGAAGGAGTTCAACGAACGCTACCTGTGTTATCGCCCAGAACCCAGATGATCTTGCCTCACTTCGTGATCATCGGGTTGTAGTAGATGCAACGAATTCAATTGTTACTGCCGGTTGTGGCGTAGATCTAGAAGCATTTCCTGAGACTCCATTGCCTGAGCGGTTGTCCATTCTCATGCTCGGTCGATTGCTCAGGTCCAAGGGTGTGAATGAGTACCTCAAGGCTGCCCAGATCGTTCGAAAAACACGTCCTGATGTTTTCTTCACAATAGCTGGGATGGTAGAAACTGGCCACGATGCGATTCCCGAGGAGCAACTTCAGGCAGCAGTTGATCGCGGGGATGTTACGTCCCTTGGCTTCTTGGAAAGCCAAGACCTCGTTCGGGATGCTATTTCGCAATCGGCCATATTGTACTTCCGA
>JABJQE010000283.1 GCA_018663565.1 Phycisphaerae bacterium | reverse complement strand
CGAAGTGGATTGGACGGAAGTGGGGCGGCGTTGCGAGAATGACAATGTCAATATCGGCGCGGGCCATGAGCCGCTTGTAGGCGTCCCACCCCACGTAGCAGTCTTCGTCGGTCACGCTCACGCGTTCGCCAAGTTGGTCAAGGTGGGCGCGGCTGCTGTTGAGACGATCTGGGAAGAGATCGGCGATGGCAGCAATTTGAACATCAGGTGAAGCTGAAGTCGCATTGAACGCAGCGCCAGTGCCCCGTCCACCGCAGCCAACAAGGCCGAGTCGCAATTGATCTTGGCCTTGGGCAAAACTCGCGCGTCCGAGCATGGAAGCGGCGCTTATGCCAGCGACTGTGGTGCCCATAAAGTGTCGTCTATCCATATTCACGCGTCTACGCTTCGCAGGTCATTCCACGAGGCGACGTTTCCGGGAACGGATACAGCCATGACGGGCAGGTCGCCAAGTGAATAACTGGTGGGACCAAGGCGTTCGGTGCTCTGTAGCGCATCGTCCCATGTGACTTGCTGCCCTGAGTATGCGCTCATGCGGCCCATGATGGCCATCAGCGTACTGCTCATCATTTGGTCGACATCATCGATGCGATCTCGCTTGCCACGAATGGCTTGGAATAACTCGTCATGTTCGACCTGATACATGTTCGGGTTCTTGCCTTCATAGAACCACTCATTCGGGCCTGATATTTCTTGCGTCGGACCCCATGAGTTCACATAGCACGTGCCCTTGGTGCCGATCAGGTATTCGGTATTGTCATTCCAACACCCGGGCATTTGCCGGCAGTCATGGAAACAGCGAGAGCCATCGTCATAGACGTACATCACCGAGAAGTGATCGTAGATGTTTCCCGACTCAGGGGTTTCTCGCATTTGTCGCCCGCCAAGTGCGATGGCCATCGCGGGATGCACATCGTTCTTGGCCCAATTGATCTTGTCAATGGCGTGGCAGGCCTGCTCAGCAATATGATCGCCGCTGAGCCAATTGAAGTGTTGCCAGTTGCGAAGTTGCCATTCCATGTCTGACCAATCATCTTTGCGTGGCTTGGTGCCGAGTGGCGCGGTGAGATAGGTCGAGTGTACGCAGGTGATATCGCCAATCGCGCCGTCATGAATACGTTCATAGCACGCACGGTTTGGCAGGTTGTATCGCCAGCAGAATCCACCCATCATGTTGAGTTTTTTCTCTCGGGCGATCTTGGCATCTTCCAGAATAGATCGAACGCCAGGCCCGTCGATCGCCATGGGTTTCTCCATGAAGATGTGCTTGCCGGCGGCCACTGCGGCCTTGAAGTGTTCTGGCCTGAAGTGAGGCGGCGTAGTTAGGATGACGACGTCGACATCACTGTTCATGACTTGCTTGTAAGCGTCAAATCCAATGAATCGCCGCTCTTGCGGAACGTCGACCCGGTCGCCATAGGTATTGGTCAGATGACCACGGCTGTTCTCGAGCCGGTCGCTGAACACATCGCCCATGGCGTACAGCACAACGCCTGGGTCGGCCTTGAGCGCCTGGCCGGCTGCACCACTGCCTCGGCCGCCGCAGCCAATGAGTCCAACTCGAATCTTGTCATCGCCATCGGTGTGGGCAAGTGATGCCGAGCCGCTCGCGAGGTTGGAGTTGTCTTTCTTGCCGGTTTGGCAACCAGAAACTGCCATGACACCAACGGTTGTGCCGGCGGCGCGTACGAAGGTTCGGCGGGTACAGTCATCATGAGGTGTGTCAGTCAATCTTTTTTTCCTCTGTAGTCATGGGTGCGTCACATACGACGCGAAACCCGGCGAAGGGTGCATCAGAAAGCCACCAGATGCTCTTTGGAATCTGGGGGTCGGTGTCATTCCATTCTGGAACCGGCGTCTTGGCAGTGCTGCACGATTGGTCGGTTGCGTCATCGCGAAATGCAGCACCCATCAAGACCCATGTGCCCTCTGGTGTGGTGCACCACTCGGCAACATTGCCTTGCAGATCATTGAGTCCGTTGGCATCCGGCTTACGCGTCCCGATCTTTTGGGTCTTCCGTTTTGCAGTTGGCTTGTGCCACGCATAGTCGTCGACGTTTCGTTTCGTGATGCCAGATGTCTCGCACAAATGGGTCCATTCGGTAACGGTCGGAAGTCGCCAGTGTTTGCCAGTTCTGGCCGAGAGCCACTGGCAAAACGACTCGGCGCCGTGGTGCGAAACGCTTAGTGCGGGGTATCCCGCATGTCCCCATCCTCGGTCAGCCATGAGATAGGGTTTCGTGGGTCGAGTGATGCCGCCATCCTCAGGAGCCGCCGGGTCATCTTGGTCAAGTCGATACACCAGCGTGTCGTACAGATCCCAGCTCACTTCATTCCGTGAGATCAGTCCGATGGGTGATCCATCGGGTCCGAGTAGTGGCACCATCGCGATGCTCAATGAAGTGCCGGGGACGGCATGCGACACGGCCGTATCTAATGATGGGGTAGAGTCAGGGGCTATCATTGAAGAAGTGATGGCGGCGATAGTGTGCACGAGCATTTGCATGATTCAAACCATAGTACTGCTGATCTTGACCCTCCTTGCGGGATGTGGGCAAGTTCTGAGAGTGTCTGAGTATTCCCGCATTCGCATGGGCACCCGGGCGAGAATTGTGCTCTATGCGCAGACTGAGGCGGTCGCGATTGAGGCGTCCGACGCAGCATTTGCTCGGATCGAGGCGATCGAGGCCGTATTGAGTGACTGGCGGTCCGAAAGTGAAACGGTCAGCCTTCGGCAGGCCGCCCCGCGTGTATGGCATGCCGTGAGCGATGATCTTGATCAAGCGATACAGATTGGCCATGCGGTTTGGGAATCGACGGGCGGTGCATTCGATTTTGCTTGTGGCGAAATGACAGCATCATGGCGGCGGTCTAGCGGCCTTGGTGAGCCTCCGGTCGCGCGGACCGAGATGCTTGTTGACGCCGGTCCGCCGGGAGCCCGGATCCGGGTGCGGCCTGGAGCACTCTGGTTTGAGCCTCCGGTGCCCTGGCTCGACTTTGGCGGAATTGGCAAGGGGCTTGCAGCTGATGCAGCCTTGGAGACGCTCCGAGCCTACGGTGTGTCGTCAGCTCTGGTTGATATTGGGGGCGATCTCGCCATTGGAGCCCCGCCGCCGAGCCATACTGGCTGGGCAATTCATCGCAGTAATGGCTTGCCAACGCTGTATCTGAGTGAGTGTGGTGTGGCGACATCTGGATCAAGCGAACAACATACGGGTGGCAGATCGCACATCTTGGATCCACGGTCCGGTCAGTGGATGCCGCTGCATGCCGACATCACCATTGTGGCGCCGACTGCTGCCGAGGCCGACGCGCTTGCGTCGGCTGCATGTGTGCTTGGCGCCGACTCACTTCGCTCAGCGTTTGGCGGCCGCGAGGGAATTGTGGTGTTGCCCGGGGCCCTGTCGAAACCTGCACCGGCGTGCCAAGGTGACAGCAGCGAGCAATAGGCCCGATAGGGCCGTGATTGTGGTGGGTGTCCAGATTCAAAGCGTCAATTTGCATCGACGGCACCAAAGGACACGGCAGTCAGGAATACGAGTTCGATGTCCGCCCGCTCGCTTGGCCAGAATCACCGTATAGAAAACCTTTGACGGGCCATTGCGACTAAACATCGATTTCGCCATGCCTCGCAGATTGTGCGGCGATTTGGCACGCCGGTTGTTTCCCCTGAGTCGAGCCCGCCATTGGAGCGGGCACACACGAGCCATACGGCAACAGGGAGTTTCGCCATGAATCTCAACACGCATACCGACGCGAAGACGGAATCACTAAGTAGCACGCAGAAGGTTCTACATGCCGACACAGGCATCTCAGTGCGAATGCTGCCCAAACAGTGGATCGAGATCAAGGCGGACCTCCCTGGCACCGAGTTGGACACGACCGCAGTTCGCATGCGGGGCCATGTGTTGACCATCGAATCCACCCGGCCAGCTCTAGCGGGTATCGATGAAGTTACAGCGACCGGCATCGACCGCGTCACCACTCGCATTGTGTTGCGGGACCGACCCCGAGGCCCCGTCACGGCCATCCGCCAGGCTTCTGGTGCCGTGGCAATTCGGGTGCCTCTTGCTCAGACCTCGGTTCATGATGATGAACTTCGGGCCACGGACGGTATTGGCGGCATCGCCGCTGAAGTGCTCGCCCATGCTCGACACGCATCTATGAACTACACGCATTCTTTCAAACAGGGCTCCGATGTTCTTCCGCGACGTAGCGGGGGCGTATCGGTCTCCTGAGTGTTCTCAAACTTGTAAGGAGCTCTAAAATGTCTATCAAAGTACAGGTCAAAGACAATCGTGGTTGCACCAGCACCTTCACCGATCGACTCAATCGACTCAACGGTTCATTCGTCGCTGACGGCTGCACCACCAACTTCGCCACCGGAACTGCCAACTGCGGCATTGGCGTGACACCGATCAACGCCACCAATGGCAACTGGAATGCTGCATACGGCCAGCCCATGAATGTCAACACATTCGACGCCGCTACGCCATTCGCAGCCTACAGCCAGCCCATGACGCTCGGCCTCTCCGGTCAACTCGCAGGCCAATACGCCACATTCGCCAAGCCATTCGGCCCAGCGATCCAGGGCGGCCTGCCAATGACTGCCGGATTCAACGGCATGAACATCAGCCTCGTCCACACGTTCATCGGTCGTATCGCGGCCATGGATCCTGCCCTGGGTCAACTCGCCTGGCAGATTGCCGCGATCGATCCGATG
>JABJQE010000282.1 GCA_018663565.1 Phycisphaerae bacterium | reverse complement strand
GACCGACTTGAGCGACACCTGACCAAGTCCAAGCGTGTCAGCACTGTCCATAAAGAACATGCGGCGATTGCCATCAGCATCCTTCCAATTCGCTGAGTGCATATTTTCAAATGCTGCGTTTTCTTGTGCTATCCAATGTGTCACAAAGAGATCCAGATCGTTGTCTCGATCCATATCCCCAATGGCCATGCCCATCGCCCCGCGATAATCAGCCGCCAGCGAAGAAGCGCCGATGTCTTCGAACGTGCCGTCGCCCCGGTTCAAGAACACGCCGTTTTCGGATACATCATTTGCAACGTACAAATCGACATCTCCATCAAGATCAAAATCAAATGGCGCCGCGCCGAGACTTCGGCCACTCTTATTGTCAACACCGGAGGCCACGGCCACATCGGTGAATGTTCCGTCACCATTGTTGTGATACAGCCGATTTGCCTGCGCCTTGTACGAAGATGGATTCAAAGTAAACGGCACTTCCGAACCATATTGCTTCTCGCGTTTTACAAGATCTTCATCGCGATATTCAAAGTTGACGTAGTTGCAAATGTACAGATCTATCCAATCGTCACCGTCAGCATCGAACCAGGCCAGCCCAGTTCCAAATCCCTCGTCATCCACACCGGCAGGCCCCGCAACGTCAACGAATGTGCCATTGTCATTCCGATACAGACGATTGCTGCCCCAAGCGGTCACCGCGAGATCGAGATCGCCATCACCGTCGTAATCACCCCATGCTGCACCATTCCCTCGAATAGGTCGGCCAAGCCCCACATCTTCCGTGACATCGCGAAAGCCCGCATCGCCATCATTGCGATACAAGCGAGACGACCCTTCGCCTGGTTCTTCAAGAAGTGGGCTCAAGATCGACGCGGCGAAGTTCACGAGAAACAGATCTTGATCACCGTCATCGTCATAGTCGCCCCACGCCACACCGGGCCCCATGTCTTCTGGCAAGACCGAGCGACGCGTATCCGGGAAATGTTGGAACACAATCCCGGCGTCGTGCGTCACATCCCGCAGGGCGATCGTGACCATCTCATCCGACGTCTCACGGGCGAGTATAGATGTCAGACCATCGACAGAACCGTCCGCGTTGCGGGCCATCGGATCGCCACGCTGTACGAACAGCACGACTGCAACAGCCGCACCAACAGTCATCACGAGTGTTGGCACACCCCACCGGAGCATGAGTACGTATCGCTTATTGATTCCGCGCTTGGACATCTAGCACTCGAATAACTGCCTCAGTTTCGGAGATGGCCGTCACGGGGCTCCGCACATCCTCACCGGTCCCATAGACGCGGTCAAGAAACTCTGGGTTCGCCTTTCGGTACCACAGCACCGCCTTCACGCGGAGCGTACCTGGTTCCGCAGCGGACACCGCAAACTCATCAACACGTACACCGGGAGCCTCACGCGGGTCAATATCCAAACGGCCCCGCGCCATTGACGGACATACCAGTTCCGCTTCAAAGGAATCTGTCACGCCTGGATACAACGAACGCTTATAAGACGCGCCGACGAGATCCCACAGGTTATGCCTGTCAATCAATTTGCCTTCGCGGTCAAAGCCAGTGGCCTTGAAGAGCACCTGCGAATTGACAATCTGGTCCGTGCTCGCATCGACACCACCGGTGTGATACAGCACGTCACTGTTTTCATCTACAACCGTAATCTCAATCCAACTCTCGATCATGTCGAGTGGTCCGGTCGGGAAGTCGTGCCCGGTCTTGTTATTGGTCAGCAGCACGCGAATGTCGGCCTGCTCTCCGGGGGCAATCGTCTCCGGTGCATCAATGGCCAATCGCACGACAGGTCCACGAGTCCACTTGTCAGCAATTTCTGGAATCTCGGTCTGCCCTCGAAGCCATTTCTCAACTTCGGCCACCTGATCGGCACCGCCCTCGAGATTCTGAAGCGTGGGGATGTACTGATTCGCCCCACACATTCGATGGCCGCGATGCATGCCGTCGGCGAGCGAACGGTTGTAGTCGGTCGGATCGCCAGAAGCGGGGTCGGTGCTTGGCTGCAAGGGCATATGACATTCTCGGCAACTGATCGTCGCGTCTGGATTCCCCTCGTGGAACCATCGCGAATTCATCCAACTGTCATACTGATTCTGCCCCTGCACCTTGCCAATATCAGTATTGACTTCAACATCAAGGTATTGCTTATGGCACGCCGCGCAGAACTCGGCCGTCTTGTAGAGCGGCTTGGAATACTCAGTGATGTGATGATTGGGATAGATGCGAATAAGGAAGTCACTCAAAAACTTGGCCACCTCATCATCT
>JABJQE010000281.1 GCA_018663565.1 Phycisphaerae bacterium | reverse complement strand
GAGCGACACCCTACGGCGCAAACTTAACACTGCATCCCCATGGCGACGTTTGGGACGGGGAGGGGCTTTGGCCCGCCTTGATTTTCTTCACGGCTTCCAATACATGGTTGGTGCTGTCTTTCGTGTCACCACGCTTATTGGTATCAAAAGCACCGTGATATCGAAGCACGCCTTTGGTATCAACCACAAACATATGTGGTGTTGTTTGGGCACGGTATGCGTGACCAACAGCGCCATCGAAATCGATCAGGATTGGTGACTCAATCTTCCACTTCTTCTTCGCAGCCCGATTGGCCGCAATCACTTCTTCCTTCGTGTTGCGGCGAGCCGTTGAGTCGATCAACAGATATACGACGGTTGGATCGATTTCTTTCAATTGCTTCTGCAGCGCCTCGGCGCGACCTGTGGCGTGAATTGATTTAGTGGTGTCCTTCCCACTAAATTGACACGCAGACCCAAACCATTCGAGCACGATGATCTTTCCTGCGTAATCCGAGTAAGAATGGGTGTTCCCGTCGGTGTCAATGAGCTGAAAGGTGGGTGCCGGTTTACCAACCCCGGCGACAGATTGTGGTGTGGCAGGGCTAGGTGTCGCCGTGGGTGTCGCCGTGGCGGCTCCACCCATCAGGATCGATCCTGTTATCAACCAAGCCATTTTTGTGTAGGTGTTCATATACAAGCGCTCCGAAATCCTCATGCGACTTCTAGTCGGCCAGAGACATTCTAGGGGGCTCCATACTCTACGGCACAACAGCCGTGCGTCAACTTAGCCTATACGCCAATCATGCGGATCTCAAAGGTACACACAAACCAATAGGGGGACCTTCTGCCACACTTTCTCGCGCCGTTGTCGCACCCACATGGCAACCATCAAAGAAAACAACGTGCCGGTGAGTTTAGCGGGGTCTGTCGCTTTCGATTGCGGCAATGAGCACCACAATCAACCATGTCACCCCAACGACGTAAATGAAATGGAGATTGAAATCCAATGTGAAATACATCGACCTAGGCATCAACAGGTCCCGCCATGGGCTGGCCGTCACGGCCCCCACAAGAAATAGAAAGGCCAAGAGTCGAGATCGGGGCGCAGCCCAGAACACCAGCATGCCACACACAATGACAATCGGTCCGAGCAGCAGATCGGTACTGGTTCGCGGAGCGAACCCTCCAAATTGTGAGAGCACGACTAAGCCCACCGCAATCACGACACCAGACCAAATAATCGCAGGATGTGTATTCTTATTGACACGGGCCATAAATACTGCCTCCGATAAGGGGTGCGACACCAAAGATCCTGGGAAGCACCAAAAACTATATTATTCCAACTGTTAGGCCTGGGTATGACCTGTAACTTGAGCCGTACAACCCGCCGCGAAGGAGACTCGCGTGATTAGATCCCACTGGTTCAATACCGCAGTACTCAGCACTGCACTCACCATGGTTGCTGGGTGCAAGACGACCTATAGCGACAAGGATGTGCATTGGTTGAGTATCGACGAGGCCAAAAAGGCCATGACAGAATCAAGCGGTTCGTGGCTTTCAGAACCCACGGTGAATGTGTGGGTCGATCCACGCGACGCCGTGTTTTACCGAGTTGGGCATATTCCTGGCGCGCTCAATGTGCAACTGTCTGACCCAGACGCGATCACGCGAATTGAGGGATATGGCCTAATCATGGTCTATGGCGAGGGATACGAAGCACCCATCGCCGATGCCATGATCAAGACGCTCCTGAAGAATGGACAGAAACACGTCAAGGGTCTGCAAGTTGGGTTTGACGGGTGGCAAGAAGCTCGCCAAAAAGTAGAACGTGGCGACGACACAACCCAATCCACTAGTAGTACGGACACGACTGATCGATGGCAACGACAGCCTGTTGACGATGAGTAACGCACTATTCGATGTACACGCGATCGACTTATGTCATCGCAATATCGCTGGATCCATTGGGTCTTGGGCAGTCGAGGGACCGGATGGATGGGTTGTCATTGAGTCTGGTCCAGCTTCGACGTGGGAAGCACTCGAGGAGGGACTCTCGCAGCTTGGTGTCCGGGCATCAAATGTATCGGCGCTCCTGCTCACGCATATTCACCTTGATCATGCTGGCGGCGCTTGGCGATTCGCGGAGCTCGGCGTGCCGATCCACGTGCACCGCGTTGGGGCGCCGCACATGATTGACCCAACTCGGCTCGAACGCAGTGCGCGCCGGGTCTATGGCGATCGGTACGACACGCTATGGGGTGCCATGAAACCATGCAGCGACAATCTTGTCCACGCAACCACAGATGGTGATGTTGTTGAGGCAGGAGGACTTCAATTCCAAGCCATCGAAACGCTCGGTCATGCCAACCACCATCATGCGTGGCATATTCTTGGAAGCGGCGATCTCTTTACTGGCGATGCTGTTGGCATGCGCGTACCAGATACAGATTGGATCACTGTGCCCATGCCGCCTCCAGAATTCGATCCCCTCGTGTGGAACACGACGATCGATCGCATTGAAACTGGACCGTGGACGACATTCCACCTTACACATGGCGGCACGGTCACCGACACCGGGGCACACCTCACGCAACTGCGACAATCACTTTCAAGCCAGTTTGATTGGATCGCACAATCCCAGGACAATGCTGATCGGTGGGGGGCCTACTCATCGCTCCTTCGCACCTCGGCCAACCAGTACGACGTCTCTGACGCACTCTTCCGTGACCATGCAAGCCCGGCCCGCCTCGATATGAACCTGGGTGGGGTCGATCGGTATGTGGCGAAGAAACAGGCTCAGACGAGCATATAGGCCATTCTTGAGATAGGGCACACAGCACACGTATTGTCTCATAGATGGAGTAGTCCATTCTTGAGCCTGCCTACCCTCGTGAGCCACCCCGTGCTAAAGCCACTCTCCATTCTTCTGCTCTTGACCACCTCGTCCACACTCGTTGCCGCGTCGCCGCTGACGTCCGCGCGTGAATCACTCCAGGGCCTCGGGTCGTGGAGCGGAGTACATGAGGTTCGCCTTGGCAAAGGCCGAGCCATTCGCCCATCAACACCACTGCAGCTTGAGATGAGTTCAACTGGCCGGGCCGTCGCCTCACTTGCCGATGATCCAGATGGATCGGTCGTGCTGCAACAGTGGAAGGGTCACATCCGCGGCATTGTTCGATCGCCGAAGCACGGAACGTTCCTGATTCAGCGTACGCCCAATGGCGAAAGTCGAGTTATTGAACTCGATCCCACCACGCTCGTCGGCTGCGATTCGACCAAATCGCTCGCCCCAGCAGCTGACGGTGATGGGGGGGACCCTGATTCTCCTCCTCCGCCACCAATGGATGGTGACGCGCCAGATGGAGATTCTGGTGGCGTGGTTGACGTCTTCGTGGCCTACACAACACTTGCGCGTATCAACGCTGGAAGCGTTGATGCCATGGAAACTGCAATTCGCGGGTGGGTCAATGAGAGTAATGATGTCTATCGAGATAGTGAATCATCGGTTCGTATTCGACTCGTCGGCACTGACGAAATCTCATACAACGAATCGGGTTCATTCTCGAATCACCTCTCTCGTCTTGCGTCTACAAGCGACGGTGTCATGGACGATGTCCACACCTGGCGATCCAATACTGGCGCTGACATCGTGGCGCTCATTGTGACGGACAGTTCGTCGTGTGGAATTGGATACACCATCAAGAACGATATCACGGGTTCACCAAACAGCGCATTCGCAGTGATTCGTGACTACTGCGCCGACGTGCAGTACTCGTTCACGCACGAACTCGGTCACGTAATGGGGTGCTGCCATGATGCGGATCACCCTGGATCCTGCGCAGGCGGCGCGAGTTTGTATCCACACAGTTTCGGTCAGCGTTTCACGGGGGACAGTGATGACTGGCGGACCGTGATGGCCTACACAGACGGCGATAGTGATCCAATGCCTACGACGTACTACACGCGAATTGGCTATCTATCAAATCCAGATGTGTCCTACGACAACGAGCCAACGGGTTCAGCAATGGCCGACAACGCCGCGACCCATGATTCCATGCGGTTTGTCACGGCCGCCTACCGAACCGCCATCACACCCATCACATGCCCGGGTGACTTGGGCGAAGACGCGATTGTCTCGGTTGATGACCTGCTCGCCCTGCTTGAGCGGTGGGGACCAATCGACCCGGCCGATACACCATCACTTGCTGCAGACCTCAACGGCGACGCTCAAATCGACACATCGGACCTGCTTGTCTTGATCATGGAATTTGGTCCCTGCCCGAGCGGATAATCCATGGATGCCGTGCCCAGTGGGCAGATCAGCCCCGCGAGCACCCGCGAAGCCTGATAATGAGGGGCCCCCTATGGCCCCTACGCCACACCGAGCCTCATATCTGATTCAAATCGGCGGCATCGAAGGATCCATCCTTGCGGAACCCTCGTAGTCAACGTACGTTGGAGAGTCCTATACCGGGTGCCGTGCGCTATTTGTGCGCCGCGGCGACTGAGTATGTTCACCGTGATCCGCAAGAGGAGAGATCGTATGTTTCGCACCGCCGCCATCGCCTGTATCGCAGGATTGAGCATTGCAACCCTCGCCCCGCACGCCACCGCCGGTGGTACCACCCTGACCACACAGCGGATCGTCACTGGTCTTGCACGGCCTGTGCTCGTCACAGCTGCACCGGGCGACACGAGCCGTCTCTTCATTGTTGAACAACGATCAGGAAGCACCGGGCGTATTCGAATCTTCGACCTCGCGACGAACTTGCTAGTAAGCACACCCTTCTTGAGCCTCACGGTAAGCACGGGAAGTGAACAGGGATTGCTTGGCATGGCCTTCCATCCCGACTACAACACCAATGGCTACTTCTTCATCAACTACACCAACTCATCGGGCAACACGATCGTCGCCCGATATCAGGTGAGCAGCAATCCCAACATTGCCAACAGCGGCTCGGCG
>JABJQE010000280.1 GCA_018663565.1 Phycisphaerae bacterium | reverse complement strand
GCCCAGTAGCGACCTGTTTCAATTGGGCCGCCAAAGGTTGCGAGGAATCCATCGATCACGAATACCGCGACGCACAGCAGAATAAGCCAGCCATTAACGGTACGGATCCAGGGCTTCTCATCGCCAAAGCCCCGCGGGGGACCACCCATCGAAGGCGTCCGACGGACCGCCCCCCCCGGCCGCATGTAGTCGCGATCAGCGAAGCCCATTGGTCACCCCCAGCATCCCACGCCACACCACACCGCCGACCACTGAGATGTGGCAAGGATGGAAAGATTCACAAGTGTTTGGGCAAGTCTGCACAGTCTGCGGATGATACGGTGCGTTGTCATGGGAGGCTCACCCTCACATCCAACTGCTCCGCCACTCATTGCATTCACTGCAGTGGAGAAAGCGTTCGAGGGTCCACCGGTCCTCGATTCCCTCGATATGTCCGTGCCCACCAGCCAAACGACCGTGATTCTCGGGCCAAGCGGTGCGGGCAAGAGCGTCATGCTGAAACTCATGATCGGGCTGCTACGGCCGGACGCTGGCGAAGTACGATTTGCAAACGAACGGGTCGACCTGATGAGCGAGCGAGCCCTCTTCGCCGTACGGCGACGGGTGGGGTTTCTCTTTCAACAGGGCGCACTCTTCGACTCGATGACGGTGCTCGAGAATATTGCCTTCCCCCTTCGAGAGCACACCGATCTTGACACAGCGGCCCGGCTCACCTGTGTCCGCGACACTCTCGCACTTCTGGGAATCGATGGCCTGATCGACCGCCTGCCCGCAGAACTCTCTGGCGGCCAGCGTAAGCGTGTTGCTCTGGCCCGGGCCATAGTGCTTCGACCAGAATGCATGCTGTACGACGAACCAACCACAGGACTTGACCCCATCCGGAGCGATGTTGTCGCCAAACTACTTCAAATGCTTCAACGCGAATTCAAACCGACGAGCGTGGTTGTCACCCACGACATCCCGCTCGCCTTCAAGGTGGCTGATCAAATGCTGCTCCTCCGCAACGGCCGAATCCACCTCGGCGGCCCCCCAGAAATCTTCACCAAGAGCGACGACCCTGTCGTGCGAAGCTTTCTAGACGGCCATGCCACCGAAGAAGAACTGCGTGCTATTGAATCGGAGGTCGCCGCATGAGTGATCGAAACCGCGATGCCCTCATCGGAGTCTGTGCCATCCTTGCTGTGGTGTCACTGATTGTCTTGCTTGGACTCTTTGGCGAAATCGACACCACCCGCACTTGGCGATTGACGATACGCACACCGGCCACCTCGGGCATCACCGACAGTAGCCACGTGTCGCTCGACGGCGTACCAATCGGAACCATTGATTCGGTCGCCCTCGACCCCACAGGCCAATGGGCCGTGCGCATCAACGTCGACATCAATGAGGGCATTCTCATTCCCACAGGTGTCACCGCATTGACAACGGCCTCGCTGCTCACTGGTGCGGCCAACCTGTACCTTGAATCTCCTGCTCAGCGAACAGGCCAGACAATGCCCATCGACGGCTCCGCCGAAGTTTCCGGCGCTATTGGCTCGTCAACTGTGCGAGATCTCGCACAAGCAATCGACGACCGCGTCGGGCCAACCCTCACCACGATCAATGAACTTGGCGAGGCATGGGCCCCTGTCGGTGCTGGACTCTCCAGTCTGCTCGGCCCGAGCACACCTGGAGAACCCGCCACCCTGCCCGGCGTGGTGCAGCGAGCCGATGATGTGCTCGCCGCTGCCACGTCTTGGCTGGATGACCCTGAACTTCTCGCAGAAGCCGGCGAGATCATGCATATGGCCCTCGCTGCTGTTGATCGAGCCGTCACGGCCATTGAGTCATTCGACTCGCTCGTCTCCAATCTCGACACGCACTCCACAACCATTGCCGACGAAGTCGCCACCGCCGGGCGAGCCTTGTCTGAGGCCCTCCATCAGGCCAGTTCGATGATGACCCGCCTGCAGGCTGGCGAGGGAACCGCCGGGCAGTTCCTCACTAATCCAGACCTCTACAACAATCTGGATGAGACTGCCAAGCAACTTGGACGTCTCTCTGAATCCATGAAACTCATGGTCGAGCAGATCCGCGAAGAAGGTGTCGGACCGCTCATTTCGCCCTGAGACGCACGGCTTCTCTGTGAGCGTGTGGCCCCAGCGTGGTCGCCAACCAAAGTTCCCCACACTACAAAGGCGCCCGCATACCGATTTCTACGGTTCGCCTAGGCGGCAGATCAAGCAAATCTGGCAGCACAGTCGCATTTCGCAGGAGGTATGCGAACACT
>JABJQE010000279.1 GCA_018663565.1 Phycisphaerae bacterium | reverse complement strand
GCACAGCATCTCCTCCAAGGATGGCGAGGTCAGTGGTGGCACCATGCAGTGTGATATCGCCTCCAAATACGAGCGTCTGGGAGGTGATAGGCGTGTCTTGATCAATGATCTTGCCTTCGAGCGTGGTCCAGTCGTCTCCTTGGAATTGCGACTGGTAGTCGGTGACCATGACATTGAGGCGGAAGATGGAAACTCCCACAAAGACCAATCCAATGACCAATACGGCCACGATCGCGATGCACCCAATCGGCGGGCGGCGAGTTGACTTCTCAGGTTCAGTGCTCATTCGGTTGGTCACGCTGTGCTGCTCCTCGGCTTTGGCGTAGGCGTTGGTTGGCAGCGTACACGGCGATGGCGAGAACTGCGGGAAGAAGCCACGGCCAAATGACAGCAAGCGGTGGTAGCGGGTTGGCTGCGGTGAAGGACCACGCAATGACTTGCGCATCATCGCCATGTTCAATATGGGTTTCAACTGTCCATTCGCCAGCGGCGGGGACGATGAACTTTGCGGCATAGAGCAACCGATTTACAGCTTGCTGACGAGTGGCTTCAGTGGATACCGTCAAGCCGCTCTGCGCGTGTTTGAGTTTGAGCATGACAGCCGCATCGAGTACGGCTGCGTCAGACTTGGCATCCTGGATCAGGACGGAGATATCCACGAGTCCTTCGCGGATTGGCGTGGGGTCTGTCATGACCGTGACTTGCCATGGGGAAGCGGTTTCACTGAGCCGTATAAGACCGCTATCCGCATGGGCGGCTGTGGCAAGAAGCAGAATGAGGAGCAAACGCTTCATGGCAGGATGGTTCCTCGCATCTGCATGGGCTGAAGAACAATCCAGACGCCGAGGATAAGGAGGGCAACAGCAGGGATGCTCAGGATGACTGCAGCCGCCGCGGTTCGCCGCTGTGTGACTGTGCGAGTGACTTGATGGATCGCCACAACCGATAGCACGAGTCCCAGATCAAGCAGCAGCAGTTCGAGTGGCAAGAGCCAGTCTGGCACATTGAGGCAGCAAGCGAGGATCCAGGCCGGATCTCCGGCATTGCCACCAAGGTCAATGACGACGCGTTGTGTGACTGGGACGATTGTGCCCAGACTGGTGAAGAAGTGGAACAGCATGTGAACCACCCACATCGAAAACCCAATTGGGACAAGTGCAAATGCAAGCCTGCAGGACAAGTTGCGAAGGCCGATGTCCATGGCGGACACTCGCATGGCGATCCACGCTACCACTGGCAAGACAATGAGCGGCAGCAGGCATGTCACCACAATGAGTACAAGAGACGCAGGTATCAGTGACGAAGCCAATCCAAGCGACGCGGCAAATCCGTCCTCAAAGTCGAGCACTGGGCCAACCATTCCAAGGGCATTCGCAAATGCGCCGAACGTGAGCAAGGTCGCGAGCGCAGCAAGGTCAACCCGGGATCCGATTTGTCCAAGTGCGCCGCGCCAGCCGCCGAAGACAACATCATCCGTCATATTTCGTGTGAGTACACCGACGTTGTCGTGCGGGCATGCTCGAACGCAGTCCATGCACCATGTGCAATCGAGGTTGCCTTGTTTGGAGGGGAGATAGAGATCAAGCTCGCATCCGCGTCCACCGGGGCCGCCGCGAATACAATCATGCGTTGTGCAGCTTTTGCATACGTCCGCGTCTCGGATAGCGACTTCACGGGGCGAGGCCATTGACTCGATGAAGTGAAACTGGCCAATGGGGCACACCCATCGGCAGAAAGCCGCGCCGCGAAAGAAAGCATCGACCAGAAAAGCGGCGGCGAAGTATCCAAGCACAACCCAGGCTGTCCACCACGGTGAGTCCCACAGGCTGAACACTTCGTAGGCCCACAGATACACCAGGAGTAAACTCGCAGCGAGCCACTTTGATCGAATGGCACGGGGCCAACGGCGGGTTGGGTTGAAGAGCCGTTTGCCCAGTTCTCGTGGGATCATGAACGGGCAGGTCCAACAGAACGCGTTCCCGGCCACGAGCAAGGCGATCACGACGAAGCCTCGCCAGTGTGTCCACGGCAAGATGCCGGCAAGATTCATGGGGCTCATTTGCGGGCCGAGGAATCCATCGAGCACGATGGCGGCGGCAATGCCGAGCATGACCCACTGCACGGCTCTGCGAAATCGCAGCGACCCGAGTGCCGGGCCGAGGATGGGCATTCGGAGAAGATCGCTGCGGCCGTGTGCTGGTCGTCGTGAAGAGGAATCTCCAAGGACCGTCAGCGAAATGTCAACTGGCGTCTTACCGCTCGCGGGGGTGGGCACGGGTACAAGATTGGGTGTCAGCAATCTGCGGATGATGAGTCCAACTGGCAGCAAAAATGTTGATGATCCAACAACCCACATGATGGCACCTGCTGTTGCTTGGTCATCGAGTGCGTCTATTGAGAACAGTGCCGGTGAGGCAGCGTAGGTGCCGTAGATCGGCGTGTTTATGAAGACGAAGATTGCCGAGAACACAGTGTTCTGCACATCGGCGACAAGCAGATATGGAATCAGCATCCATCGCGGCCACGTTGGTGTGCTTGGCCATGGTTGAATGACCGGCCACCAGAACAGCAGGGCTGTGCCGAGAAAAATGCCATGTTCAACTTCATGCCAGAATGAACTGCGAAGCCCGAGTTCATACATGACTGGCACATGCCAGAGCCAGGTGGCCACGATAAAGAGGCTGAGTCCGAATATGGGATGGGTGATGAAGTGAAACCATCGCCGCACAGTTGGGGCCGCCAGAAACGGGCCAAGCCATTCTCGTCTAGCTGTCCGAGGTAATCCACGGAGTAAGGGGATGCCCGGGTACGAGAGCAAGAGCAATGGTGGCCCAATCATCATCAGCAGCACGTGCTGCGTCATGTGAACCTGAAGCAAGAGTCCGCCAAAGGCATCAAGGGGGGAAGCGATGGCTACCCAGCAGGCGAAGACGCCCGCAATGAATGCGGTCAGTCTCCAGCGGCCAAATCGTTTGGGTTGTGTGCGAGAGAGCCCCCGCCAGCCTCTCCAATAGATCGCGATTGACACGACGGCCAAGACAAGTGGCCACGGATCAATCGTCCACGAAGACAGGATGGCGCGGGTGACGTCGGACATGCATGATTAGCGTAAGGGGTCAGCTATCCGCGTGTGCATCGAGCGCACGGAACTGCTCGCGTGAAACAGGGGCGAAGCCCATGTGCTCATGAGTCTGGCAGGAAGGGGGGCACGGGGTCCTGCGTTGGCCGCGGTTTCATGGGGTAGCCAGACGGGGGTTCGTGTTCCCATTCATTGGTGAGCGTTGACAGGAATGCCGTCAGGGCCGTGGTCTCTTCTGGCGAGAGGTTCTTGCCGTAGGCGGGCATATTGCCGCCACCTTGAATGACCTGCCGAATGAGTTGGTCGCCATTGAGGCGGCTCGCGACATCGTCAAGTGCGGGGCCGCGTTGTCCACCGCGACCATCGAGCATATGGCAGTTTCGACACTGCTTATTCTGTACGACGATGGCACCTTGCAATTCAAGTGGTGTTCGTCCCTTGACGTATTTAATCGGTGTTGGAATACCGCTCCATGCATTCATGACCGGCGACCAGGGAGACTGGTACCCGAGCAGTGTGAGTGTGCCGAGGCTTAGCATGAGTGCCAATACAAAGATGACGGATATCGGCCGCCGTCGCCAACTCTTTTCGCCGCCGCCGGACAGGAATGGCAGCAGGATCAGTGTGGCTCCAGCTAGGACTGGGAAGCCAAGAATCAGGAATGTTTCCATGTACGGTGGCAGCAGGGCCAAGACCGCAAAGATTGATTGGAAGTAGAAGTCGGGCCGCGGCGCTGTCTCAATGAACGTCGGGTTGGGTTCTCCCGATGGTCCGCTTGGCCCGAGCATCATTGCGCACACGAGCATCAGGGCAAGCGTAAGGCCCGTTGCAATCATGTCACGGCCGGCGGCATTCGGGAAGAATGGCATGCCACGCTTCTTGACGAGATCGTGGTATTTTTCTTCGTAGGTGTTCTTGTCAATCAGCACACCTGGCGTTGGTTTTTCGTTGATGCCCTTCTTGATGACGAGCAGCAAGTGAACGCCGATCAGCCCAAAGAGGGAGGCCGGCAAGACAAATACATGCAGCGCGAAGAACCGCGTGAGAGCTTCGCCGCCAATGATGGCGCCGCCAAGCACAAAGTGCACAAGGCCAGGTCCGATCCATGGAACGCGCCCAGCCATCGACATGCCAACGCTAAAGCCCCAGTACGAGTCTTGGTCCCAGCGGAGTACCTGCCCAGTAAAGGCCATGCCAAGGGTGCAGACGAACAGCAGCACACCGATGATCCACGTCAGTTCTCGTGGATATTTGAACGCGCCAAACAAGAACACCTGAATCATATGGATCGTCATGAAGGCGACCATCAGGTGTGAGCCCCAGACATGCATGGCTCGCAAGAACCAGCCCATCTCTGCCTGGAAGGTGATGTAGTTGAGTGATGCGAACGCTTGGTCCGCCGATGGCACATACATCAGTGAGAGCGAAATGCCCGTCACGATTTGGCACATGAACAGTACGAGTGTCATGGAGCCAAAGACGTACCACCACTTGGCGCTGCGGGGCACCGGGTGCGTGATGCTTGGGCCCATTGTCTCAGCGAGGTGTAGACGCGATTCAAACCAGTTGAGAATTGGATTCTTCATGCGGATTGCTGCAACGTGGGAAGACGACCGGCTTTGATTTGCAGTTCGCCATTCTTGATTCGTGTTTCGTAGGTGTACAAGCCGCGGGGGGGTGGGCCAGCTGCGTGTGAACCATCTGCGTAGTACACACCGCCATGGCATGGGCACATGAACAGGTTGGATTCGGGGAACCATCGCACTGGGCAGCCCAGGTGCGTGCAGTTGATGGCGAAGACAGTAAAGTCACCCGAGGGCATCCGCCGTACATAACAGGGCGTGTCGGCGGTGTAGCCGTCCCATGGAGTACGGAAGGGGTTGACATAACTCGTGAGACGAGTTTGCCCTTTGGGGTACTTGTCGGCATTGCCCAGCGGAGTCCATTTTTGCCACCCGCCCGATTTCCATGGACTGATGATGTAGCCCACGACTGGAACTGCAATGGCCAAGCCAACAATGGCATTGAGAGCAGCACCAAGCCAGAACAGGAATCCGCGCCGCGATGGCTCGGGGCCTGATGGATCACCCATCATGGCCGGATCCGGCGCCGTCTTGTAGTCGAAGTTCTCGCCCATAGTGTGGTACTCGTCAGAAGCCGGGGGAAGTGTTGCCATCCTTGGAGTAGGGCTGGCCCGGGAATGCAACCCGGTGAGATGTGATCCAGGCCATCAGGTCCTCGATCTGTGTATTCGAAAGTGGAGCGAGTCCTTCTCGCTGCGGAACAGGCTTGCCATTGAGGTTGCCTTGCCAGTCGGGCATGCCAACATCGGGGCGCCCGCACACAATGGTTGCTCGGATCATTTGATCACTGGCCAGTGCGAGGAAGGAGTTATCGACTGGGCTGCCGGCCATGGCACCAACGCCATTCTCGCCATGGCATGGGCTGCAGTAGGTGTTGAATGTGACAAGACCCGCGGCCACGTTGCCAGTTGGTGCCTTCACGTTGATGATCGCCGGAGATTGGGCCGCGTAGGACGGCGGGGTGCCGGTCCAGTGCGTTCGCATTCCTTCCACGATCTCTTTGATTTGCTCATCGGTGACGTGGCCACCCATGGACACTGCGTGGGCGGGCATGAGTGTGCCGGGAATGCCGTTCGAGATCGTGCCGGTGAGCCACTCATCGGTGACAAGCGACTGATAGAGGGGATCGTTCAGCGGTCGAGCTGCTCCCCACATGCCAGTTTCGCCATGGCACCCTTGGCAATTCACATTCCAGAGATTGGTGAACCCATGGATTGAAGCCGGGTTCCCGCGATTGATTTCGGGTGCGGTTGGTTTGCCCGGCATCCAATCGCACGCAGCGAGCAGGGCCAGATTGGCAATGACGAGCGCTACGCGGATCATTCTTCGCCTCCTAGTCCTCGGACCCCGGGTGACTCAACACCAATTCGCTCAAGATAGTGCCAGTTCTGCATGGTCTTGATCTTCTCGGTTCGGAGGATGTACCAGCCCGCGACGAGGCCAAACACGACTTGCGAGGCAACAAACCAGATCCATTCGATATGAATCTGTAATGCCGGGTCTACAATTGAAATAGTGCCCCACATGAGACCTGACCACATGGCTGGCACCATGATGGCCGAGAAAAGCATTTGGAAACGCGGGATCAACGGCAGCGTGACGCCGTACAGGATGCCCACAGAGAGCGACATGACGACTTGAATAACGATGCCAACGACAAGACCTTCGGTATGGAAGGCCATGAGATTGTCAATAGTCATGTCTGAATAGCCGCTCAGCATGGTTCCAGCAAGCAGGTTGACGGTGTACCACAGGCTGCCGTGGGCGATTAGCCCCCACACCGAGGCGAAAGCCGCCATGGCGATGCCAGCGATCACGCCGCCCTTGATGCCAGCAGAGTACGGGTGAATCTCTATTGGAATTCGTGCTCTGTGGTCTGCATCAGACACGAGGTGAGCGACCCTTGCTGTTCGTGGCAAGATTGGGTCGGGGCCTTCGGCTTCGAGTGGCGAGAGCAGTTCCTTGGAATCGGGATTGGTCTCAAGGAACCACACCACAATGCCAGTCATCATGATGATTAGTCCGACGACAGTGACGACCCAGTTGGTCACGATGCCTGCAGCAAGCAGGGTCATGCCAAATGCGGCCACCATTGGCGACGACGTCGGGCGGGGGAGTTCAACGCCTTCGGCGTGGGTGGGCTTTGTATCACTCAT
>JABJQE010000038.1 GCA_018663565.1 Phycisphaerae bacterium | reverse complement strand
GCACACATCTCGCCATTGAACCAAAGGCCACCAAGAGCATCGCAGTCGCCCAAGGTGATTTCACCGACGCAGGTCCCTGCGACGCAGCAAGCACCAGTGGCGCCAGCTTCTGTGAAGGTAATGGTGCATGTGCCTGCGCCTACAGCACCCTGCCAACCGCCGATGCGGATGTACACGGCACCAGCACTGACCGGGAGGTCATAGATGCCAGAGTAGTAGGCCTGGCAGCCGGTCTCAACGGTGGTGTCACCGTTGCAAGCGATCTGCGTGAGCGCGGCACAGTCAGTGCCTGAATACAGCACCAAGGAGGTGTCGTATGAAGCAGCATCGCAGAGGCTAACGGTCAGCGTGCCTGCACCTGCGATGTCATATCGCATCCAGACGTCTGGGTTGCCAGCCGTCCAGTCAAGGAACTCGCCTGCACACATAGTGTCGTCAGGCAAGCCGTAGCCACTGTCTGTGGCATCGATCGTGCTAAACGGATTAGCACCATCAACGGCAGCGATGGCATCGGCACATGTGTCGCCTGCGGCGCCACATGAAGTCGTTGCACAATCGGTTCCGTAACCCATGAACGTACCGCCGAAGGCAGCACAGTCAGCATCAGACATATCGTCGATGCAGTCGGTTCCGCCAACGCAGCATGCACCAGGTGCAGCACCCTGACAGGAAACGTTCATGACACCAGTGCCGCCAGCACCCTCGGCGAAGTTGCCGACGCGGATGATGAGCGTGTCACCAGTAGTTGCCATAACGCTGAGTTCGGAGGACAGTGCATTGGTAGCGCCACCGCAATCATCGTTGCAACCGAGCTGAGCGCCACCGCAGGCGTCATAGACCGAGAGACGACTATCAAAGTCGACCAGGTCACACAATGAGATGGTGACAGCACCATCGCACGTAGCGGTGTAGGAGAACCAGATGTCGTTGTAGACCATCTCTTCGCCAAAGTTGTCACAGACGTTGAAGTCTGCGTCGCCGTTGCTTGTAGCTGTAGTGTTATCGATGGCGGTGTCGCCGTCCATAACCATTTCAGCACCAGAACAGCTGTTGTTGGCTGGAGCAGCCATGCACATGACGTCAGCACAGGCCATGCCTGCGTTGAACGTACCAGCACAGTCAGCTTCGAGCACATAGGTGCAGGAGGCATCGTCAGCACAGCAAGCACCACTGACGCAGTCAGCACAGGTGCTGCCTTCGCCGAGCCATGCGTCTGTGCAGTCAGCTTCCTTCACGCCATCTACGCAGCTATTAACGCTGCAGCAGGCACCAGTTGGGAGGCAATCGCCACCAAAGACGCCGATGACGGACAGAAGGTCATTTACGTCGACCAAGCAGTCGCCGTTTGGCAAAGGCCAGACGTCGCCAGCAGGACGGAATGTGCCGTCGCCAACTTCACCGAAGGTGCCGATGACAGCCAAGACGTCGTTGACGTCGATATAGCCATCGCCTGTGATGTCATCTGGGCAGGGGCCCAGTGGCTGATCGCAGGGGTCGATTGGACCGCCAGCCATGACACGCATTGCCGAGGCGCCAACGCCTTCTTGCCAGTTGTTGGGCATGCCGAAGCCACCACCTGGGTTGGCTTGCCAGTAGGCAAGGTCACCGAGGAAGGACAGGGCAAGGGCTGTTTGGCCGTTGACAGCAAATTCGTTGCTAGGAATGACGGCGACGTAGTTCACGCCAGCGTTCAGTCCCCATGAGCCAGAGCAGTCGACGAGATCGCCGCCAACGCCAGCCCAATTTGGATTGACATCAACAACATGATCGCTCGAGGCGTAGCCGACGAGGCTGACTGCTGCGTCCTCATAACTCATGTAGAAGTTGACTTGGATACCAGAAACAGCATCGATGCTTGTGTAGCCGTTCCAACCTGTGACGACGCCTTGAACCATGCTAGCGGCGGAGCCGGAAGCATTGTCAAAGTCATCCAAGGTTGCGATGCTGTAGATGGAGTAAGCGGCCTCGAAGTACTGCGCACCAGTTGCGTTGGAGACATCAATGCTGGAGCCGTCATCGGCGCCAACTTGATCCATCAACGGCACACCGGCAGACGCGGCAGCAGCAAGGCCAAAGATACAGATACAGGACGGTAGAGTTTTCATGTCTTGGATTCCCCTCCTAAGACGGGTTATGCCCCCGACAATGTGTCAGGCGCTCTCTCTAGTAAATAGGTGACTCAGCACCCACGCAATCACCGGGCCATGAACGTCATGACACGGACACTCGTATGTAAATTGCCGCTCTTGGGCAAGATCTCCTACTTCTTGTGCCGGGCACGCTGGCCGCGGACTCTCTTCCATCCCCCAGAATTCTGCCCGTGCACGGGGCAGCTCCTTACCAATGTGATCGCCAACCGGGTCTGTGTCAAGGACTTGTCTCATGGTTCTGGGTCTATCTGCAATGATTTTTTCGCTTCCGCACCTGTATGAATATCGCCGATTTGGGCTAAGGGGGGGAAAAACGACCGCGGCCCGGGAAGTCCCGAGCCGCGGTTGGGGTAGTGAACGGGGCAGAACGCCCGAGAATGGCCTCAGGGGGCGATTGTCTGGCCGTCGTTGCTCACGCCTGGGGTGGCGAGGTCAATCATCAAGCCCCACAAGAAGGCGTCTGGGCCGCCTCCAGCACCAGCGAGCCCGATGGAACTACCGATCGTCGTTCCACCACCTTCTGATACGCCCACATCTGTGGAGGTCAATCCTGCTGCGGGCCCGTCAGTGGCGGTCAACGCCCCCTCATAGGAGATGAAGTGAGCGATTGAGCCACCGATGTCTAGGCAAATGCCGTCTGGGCCACCGTTCTGGATTGACGAGGGCATGATCGTGTAGATCGCGTAGCCGGTGCCTATTTCGCCAGCGGTCAATTCAGTGCCATTGAAACTGTTATAGACCGTGCCGTTGCTGCCGTTGTAGAGGGAGAGGGTCACGGTGGCTATATCGACGCCATCGAGGACCACAATCTCAACGAATTCGCCGACGTCGCTGCTTGCGTTGTCGTAGTGGAACTCATTGATCCAGGCGCCAGCGACCGTTTGCTCGCACTCGTCTGGGATGCCATTGCCATTGTCATCAATGCTGGTTCCGTCTGCGATATCGCAGACATCGCCAATACCGTTGTCATTGCAATCGGCCTGGTCTGGATTCGGAAGATCACAGTTGTCGTAATCATTTGGAACTCCATCGCCGTCATCATCTGGCTGATTTGTGCCGCCACAGTCGCCACCAAAGCCAACGCCGTCGATGCGGGTGCCTGGTGAGAATAGGGCGGCGTCTGGTGCCACATCAGTGTGGTTGAACCAGTTCACGCCGTAGACATCAGGTGCCCGCGTGATGCTCTGGTTGTTGCCAGCCGAGCCATAGATGACTTCGAGCATGAGGGCTCCAGTGGAATCGGCAATCGAAACGGTGTCGCCACCGTTGTTGAGGCCGAGGGCTCCGCTGCTTGCGGTCATCACAATGGCGCCGCCGAAGTCGCCGGTGGGGGTGCCGCCGCCGAAGACTACGACTCCGCATCCGTCACCCACAATGGTGCCGAACGGGAAGGTATGGCGGAGGGCAGCTCCGTCTGTGAGCGTCCAGGCGCTCATGTCGATATCGGCACCGCTCATGTTCACGATTTCGACGAATTCGTCATCGCCGTAGTGGGCGACGCCATCACCATTGGCATCGCCAAGGATGCTGTCTGGGTCAGCATTAATTTCATTGATCACGAAGGCGGCGCCTTCGCACTCATCAGGAACCCCGTTGCCATTGGTGTCTTCGCTCGTTCCATCATTGATATCGCAAACGTCTGGCGTGCCGTTTCCATTGCAGTCTGGGTCACATTCGTCAGGGATGCCATTGCCATCACAGTCGGCGCTGATGCCGTCGGCGACGTCGCAGTCATCCGGGTTGCCATTTCCGTTGCAGTCTGATTCACATTCGTCTGGAACGCCGTTGACGTTGCAGTCTGCTGAAAGCCCGTCAGCGATCGCGCAAGCATCGCCGTAGCCATCACCATCGCAATCTGCTTGGTCTGGATTGGCCAGGTTAGGGCAGTTGTCTACGCTGTCGAACACGCCGTCGCCATCACTGTCAGTGACGTCGCAGTTGTTCGCTGCGCCGGGCGTATCAAGAATGGATAACTCAAAGGTGCCTACATACCAGTCACCAGAGGCATCTGGGCAGCGGTAGGCGTGGCCTGGCGTGTAGTCGCCATCAGGGCCAACCGTAGTGTTGCAGTAGATGTGGTCGCCCAGTGCAGGGTCAACGCCCACATAAGCGATGCAGTCAAGAACTGACGACCATGGCTCGATATCGAGCACGCCGTCATCGTCTGTATCAAGGTCATCGCCATTGATGCCGGTGAAGCCAGCCACGAGCATATGCGTCGTTTGGTCAGAAGACTCAAAGTTCAGTTCATAGGCAAGGTCTGGGGTCCCAATGGTCAGGGTGGGCTCGCCGCAGAGGAAGAATCCGTTTGCTGCGATTGCGTAGCCGGTCAGGTCGACGGCTTCTTCGATGACACCGTTGCCACCTGTACCGTCACCGATGACGAGAAGGGTCATGCCATCAAGTGAAGTGCCAGCGGTACCAGCAAGTTCGAAGTACTCATCGTCATCAGCGCCGGGCTGATTGAGGCGAGCTTCATTCATCATGACGTCCCCGACAGGGGCGCAGCCGCTGCAGTCACTATCGTCGCCGAGATATGTGCCGCCTGAGGCGTTGCAGTCGGCTGCTTCAATGATGGAGCACTCGCCAGCGTTACAGCAGCCGCCGGTTGCGGTTACGCAGTCGGTGCCGAATGTACCGATGACCGCTAGGAGGTCATCGACGTCACAAGAGCAGTTGCCTGATGGCAGTGGGTACACATCGCCGGAAGGTCGGAAGGTGCCATCGCCGGTTTGGCCGAAGCTGCCAATCACGGCCAAGATGTCATCGACGGTTATGGAGCCGTTGCCATCAATGTCGTTGGCGCAGGCTGGGAGGGGCTCATCGCACGGATCTACCGCTGCGGCTTCGCCGATTTCTATGGCTTCTACCCAGTGGGCGCCAGGGAAGCCAATGCCTCCTGTTGTGGCCCAGTTCGCAATGCCGCAATCGCCGTTGAGCGTGCGGAGGTAGCTCGGAGAGGATTCGCCAGCACTATTGGCCCCGATGGTTGGGAATCCCGTGGTATCTGGCGTTTCGATGGTGACGAAGATCAAATCGTCTGCTGCCACGGTGAGTGCCGGATTAAAGGAAGCGGTGAGAAAGTGGGGAACACTGTTGTTGTCGGGCACTGTCATGGAGCCGACGAGCGTGAGGTCGCCAGCGGAACTGCCAGGTGCGGCGTTGCCATCCGTGTCACGGTAGACCGACACAATGGCATCGATTGGAAGGTCTGTGAATTCAATGCCCCAGTGGACGCATCCGATGCTGACATCGCCAGCAAGCCCAAGCGTGGAAAGATCGTGCGATCGGCCATAGACATGAGCAGGTGTGCCCGACCCTGATGAGCATGACACAGATCCACCAAACGTAATCGTTGTGGAGTCGACATTTTCAGTGATGACACTCGAGGCGGGATCGCAAAGCGAGTCCTGGGCCAAGGCCGTTCCGGCAGTCAACGTCACAAGACCGGCTGCGCAGATCAATTGCTTGGTGCTCAACATGGTGATTCGCTCTCTTCTTCTCTCTGGACTCTTGTTTCTCGGACGATACTGCGTGCGAGACGGCACACAGCCACGAACTCGGCTCGCAAGCCTACCGGCAGTCCGGTCGTTGGCCACGAGACCACTCCTCCGGGATTCATCCTACACGGCGAGTGGGGAAGTCCAATGGGGGGTTTTGGATTTCTTTGCGGGTTTTTTCTGGTTGTAAAAGTCTGGGTGGGCTGGACTTTGAGACGTGAGGGCTAAGGAGCGGGCTTGGGCTATGAGGCGTGTTGTGGGCGTGGGATTTTTATTGAATGGGGGTGGATTGCGGAGTGATCGAGGCATCTGGCCGCAGTGCGAGCCTTTGGCTCTGGCCTTTGGTTGGAGGTGCTGGGGGTATTGATTGTGGGCTGCGAGCAGGATGAGGTAGAGAAGAGCAGGCGACCGTGGGCTCACTGCTCTCTTGGCTGCAGGCTGTGCCCGCTGCCAATACCGAAGGAGGGACTCGAACCCTCACTCCCTAAACGGGAAACGGATTTTGAATCCGTCGCGTCTGCCAATTCCGCCACTTCGGCTCACTGCGAGAGAGGGATTGTAGTGGGCTTGCCGGCGATGGTCCCTACACTGCGTGGGCATATGCCCAAACGAACTGAAAAAGAAGAAGGTGCTGGAGGCCTTTCGCCCCGCGTCTTGCTGCAACTGTGTGGCGGAGTGGTATTGGTCATTGCGTTAGTGGCCTTGGGGGGTGGCCTTTTCGACGCAGACCCGGCGGCTCGGCCATTGCCGGCGTCGTTGAGCCCACCGCCAGCTCCGCCCCTCGCGCCGGCTGGGTTTACGCCTGATCCGGCAGATGCTGATCGGGTCGCATCAGTTGAAATCGATCCGCCTGCCTATGAGTTTGGATTCTTGCGGCCCCAAGAGGTTCGCACCAAGACCGTGCGGCTGACGAATCGGGACAAGGTTCCGATCAGACTGCAGGGCACATGGCGTGGGTGCTCCTGCACGACGCTCGACGTGCGGCCTCTCACCCTAGCTCCTGGCGAGTCGATCGCTGTGCCAGCGACTCTGACCGCTGGCATGACGCCCACCTCGAAGGACTCGAATGTCAAACTCGAGTTGATCGGCCGCCCGCCAATAACGCTTCCCACGAAGGGCGAAATCATTCGAGGCGTCCGGGCTCGGCCTCGAGATATCACCACCTACCGCAGCGGCGGCGCGGCGGGGAACTACACGAAGGCGGGCCGAATCACGGTTGATGCTCCTGAGGGGCCGGCCTTTCGTGTGCTTTCGGTCAACGGGGTCCCCCAAGACACCAAGCCAAGTTTGCAGCACACTATTAGTTGGGACGTCAGTGATTTTGATGGCAAGACTGGGTTGAATGCGGCTGGCGAGACGATTCCGAAGTTCTGGCTCATTGAGACCGACCATCCCGAAACTCCGGTGATGGAAGTGCAAGTCCGGCACCGCGCATTGCTTCCAAGCCCGCGAGGCCAGCGTCCATGGTTCTATGTTGAGCAGCGAGTCAATGTCGGCGGCATTGAGAGAGGTGGCTCAGGCG
>JABJQE010000278.1 GCA_018663565.1 Phycisphaerae bacterium | reverse complement strand
GACCCTCGATGCCGGCCATTGCCGCGGACTTCGGGGCATCCTGCATCAGGATGCTTCAGCGGTCAGCCGATGGATTGTCTGTCTCTACAGCCGTTGAGCAGCCCTGTGAACCAACCGCAGCATTCGACCTTGATGCCCATCTCGGCACCGCCTCTGAGGTAGTCGCCAAATCCGTCGCAGACTCAGCTTGGGCCGGCAAGCGGATCGTGGCTTCGATGCCTGCTTCGATCGTCACCATGACCCACCTCAAACTCAATCCGGGCGAGGACCTCGATACCGCCATCCAAACCCGCATTCAAGATCTCGGCATCAACCCAATGATTCGTAGTATCGAAGTCAATAGCCCATGGAATTCCAGCCGGAGCGGCCGCGAGTTGCTGTGCATCGCCATGCCACGAGCATCAGTTCTGCGGTACGTGGCCATGTTGCATGAGCACGGTCTTGAAATCACAGGCGTGTACTCACCAGCGAGCATGATGCTTCGCGCGTTCCAACACCTCAACCGCCGTGGATCGGACGTTGACACCGCCACGATGTACATCGATCTTGAGCCCTCCATGGTCACGGTCGCCTTCGGGCATGGCGACATGCTTGTCTCGGCCCGGCAGATGACCAACACCATGGCCGCAACCGCTACAGCAGTCGCTCCGCCGCGTGCCGCCCGACCGTCAATTGCCCAGACATCGCCCGCAGCGTCCGACACCGATGTCCTAACCGCCCTGAATCGACGCCAACAGACGGCCTCGAGCAGCATGCCTGCTATTCCAACTGGCGGATGCGATACAAGCACCGCAATGAGTGATCTCTGCGAAGAACTCCATATGTGCATTCGCCATCATCAAAGTCTCTTTGGTGAAACACCACTCACTCGAGTCGTATTCACTGGGGCAGGCGCTCTTGAGGCAAACCAGTGCCGGGCCATTGCCCAGTCCCTCCAGCTCCCAGCCCAGATTGGTGACCCACTTGCTCGCTGGACCGCGACGCCCAGCGGTTCTCCATCGCAGGACTGGGGCCTGCAAATCCGACCCCAGTGGGCAATCGCCGCCGGGCTCGCCTCGCCGGACCACAAGGACGACCTAATATGAAACGACCGACCGACGATTTTCTCCCGCGTGAGTACATCGAACACAAACAAGATCGCCGCATGCACTTTGCCGCGATCTCGCTGTTTGCAGTGGTCTTGACTGGCGTCGTAATTGCCTTCTTCATCACCCGATCTGATTGGCACCGCGTGAAGGAAATTCGCGATCAAGTCTCGATTCGATTCGAAGAGGCCGCCGATCAGGTTCGCATCATGTCCGAACTTGAGTCACGGCAAGAACGCATCAGCGAACGCGCCGAACTTGCAGCTGCGCTCATCGACCGACTACCACGTTCCGTGCTGCTCTCTGAATTCATCAACCGTATGCCAGAAGATCTTGGGCTACTTGAGTTCGAATTGACCTCACATTTGCTTCCGCCTACTGAGGTCGACTCAAACGACGGCCCTCGTAACAAGCCTCGCCGAGGCCAGACAAGCAGCGAGGCGAAGGCCGACCCACGCATTGAGCCACCTCGCTGGCGAACCGAAATCTCGCTGCTTGGCTTCGCGCCAACCGACGTCCATGTGTCCGCCTTTCTCTCGGCACTCAATGAACACCCACTGCTCAAGAATGTGAGCCTTCACTTCTCAGAGGAAATCGACCTCAACGAACTCTCCGTTCGCCAGTTCCGCATCAAGGTTGAACTTGGCCCCGACGCCAATTTCCAGACCGTAACGCCAATGCTTTCACAGGCACCGCAGGAATTCTCACAATGAACACCACTGCTCGACAAGTTGGTTTCTTCGTCGCGTTGCTCGGCATCCCGTTGACGGCGTGGTATGTCGTCTTCCGTCCGCAAAATGCGGAAATTGCCGAGGCCATGCATGACATTGGAACGCGTCAGGCCCAGCTTGACCGCATCTCAAAACTCGCCGAGCGGATTCCTGATCTTGAAGCTGCCCTGGAGGTTGGCGAGCAACTCGTGCAGCAAGTCGAAGCACAACTCCCCCGCCGCCGCGACGTCGAAGGTGTTCTTGAAAACATCTGGCAGATTGCTGAACGCAACAACATGCAAGTGCGATCTGTCAAGACAAAGCCACCGCTGCCTTCCGCTGTCTACATGGAACTCCCACTTGAGGTGGCGATGGATGGACCGTTCGAGGGCTTCTACCGATTCCTGCTCGAACTTGAATCTCTTCCACGCATTACGCGGCTCTCGGAGTTGTCGGTGCAGGAAGCCGGGCTCAAAGTACGCGGGCCGCAATCAGATCTTCCGCCCGGATCAGTGGCGACGCAATTCACACTCAGCATTTACTTCGCGGATGCCGTTCCTGAACTTGCTGCAGCCGGAGGACGCTCACGATGAACTGGACCGACCCACTGAACACACCGAGCGAAGAACACGAGTTCATCGCGGCAACGGAAACTGCAACACCATTTGCCGGCCACACGCGTAAACGCGTCATGCTAATGAGCCTTGTTGCTGGCGGCGGACTCTGCCTCATTGTTGTGATGCGCATGCTCTCAGGCGGACCCGCCACCGCCAATGCAAGCTTTGAAGCCGAGCGGGAGATTAGCGCCTATCTGACACCATCCCAAACTCAAGCAAGCACGCCCACACAACTGGACCACGATGATCCGCTGCGCGTACTGGCCCAATCAAATGGTCCCAAGATGCGTGTGCCACTCAATGCACTCAAGGGCAATCCATTTGTCCTCCCCGGTCGGCTCATGGATGCGCCCATTGTGATGTCCGAGTCACGCATCGATGAAGCCCGCGAAGCTCGTATTGAACAGATGCGAGCACAAGTTGCGGAAATGCGTGTCTCCATGGTGCTCCGCGGTCGCCATAGCGTGGCCGTTGTTGGCAACATCAGCCTGCCGCTTGATACAGACATCGATCTCGACGAACGAACCCAGCTTCGGCTCGTATCACTCGACGCCGGAGGGCTCGTCGTTCGGGCTACAGACACCGAACTTGGCGCAAGCGTCGACATTGAACTTCCACGGCCATAGAGGAACTTTTCTTGCAGAACAACACACCATCTCACGCCCACACCACGCAGCAGGACACCGAAGGCACCATGCGCGACCTCTGGTCGCCAGCTGACCTTCAGCCCGCTTCCATGTTTGATCTGGGCGACTCGCTCGCTTCGAGTGGTCTCGTTTCTCGCGAGCAAATCGAATCGGCAAGGCGAATCCTCCGCCAAACACCTCAAGGAGAGCTGCACAACATTTTGCTTGATATGGGTGCCGACGAAACCGTCGTAATGTCCAATGTGGCCGCTGGAGCTGGCCTTGATTTTGTCACCCCACATTCAACTGATGTCGATACGGATGGTCTCGCTCTTCTCGGCATTGATTATTGCCGCGATCGCCGCATCTTGCCCTTGCAAACTGGCGGCGACCGCTTGCTATTGGCTACGGCCAGTGCTTTGGATATCGCCACGCTTGATGAGGTTCGCACGCTCATGGGCGGCGCCCAGATACGCCATGCCATTGCCGGACCGTCGATCATCAACGCCATTCTCGACGCAGCCAAGGAGACAGCCCCTGATGAGGTCGACATGCAGGCGCTGCTTGCAGATGTTGCAGAAGATGACGTCGAACTGCTCGAGGACGCCGACGAAGACGAAGTAGACGATGGAAGCTCATCACCCATCGTGAGGTATGTGAATCATATTATCCAAACGGCCGTTCGCGAAGGTGCTTCTGATATCCACATCGAACCATCGGAATCAACACTCAAGGTTCGACTTCGCATCGACGGCGTGTTGTACGAAACCATGAATCCACCGCGCAAGATGCTCGCTGCCATTACCAGTCGAATCAAGATCTTGGCTTCGCTTGATATCGCCGAGCGGCGGCTGCCGCAAGATGGCCGTATTCGCCTGCAGGTGCATGGCAGACCGCTCGACCTTCGAATCTCCACGGCGCCTACACCGCACGGCGAAAAGACTGTTATGCGTTTGCTTGATAACCGATCAATTCAAGTACCTCTGCATGACCTTGGATTCTCAGCCGACACGCTTCAAGCATGGCGAGAAGAAATTGCTAAACCCCATGGCATTGTGCTCGTCACCGGACCAACTGGATCTGGCAAAACCACGACGCTCTATGGTTCGATGCAAGAGCTCGACACCCAGCGGCTCAATGTGTCGACCGTTGAAGATCCCGTGGAATACCAACTGCGTGGCATTACCCAAATGCAAACACACGAGCGGATCGGAATGACGTTCGGGGCGGCTCTGCGCACCCTGCTGCGGCAAGACCCCGATGTGATCATGGTGGGCGAGATTCGAGACCAGGAAACCGCGACTACCGCAATTCAGGCCGCTCTCACGGGCCACCTTGTGCTCTCGACACTCCATACGAATGATGCGCCGTCGTCTATTACGCGGCTCATCAACATCGGCATCGAACCGTTTCTCGTCGCAGGTGCTGTCAATGCCGTGCTCGCCCAGCGGTTGATGCGATGCGTGTGTGCCCACTGCGGCGAAGACCATGCGGTCAGTGAAGAAACTGCTGCCATCCTGGCGGGTTACGGGCTAACTCAAAGCACACTGCGCGAAGGTACCGGATGCGACAAGTGTCGACAAACCGGCATGTCTGGGCGGCTTGGCATCTATGAGATGTTGCAAATCGATGACACGCTACGCGATCGCATTGCTGGAAACCCATCCGTCAACGAGCTTCGCAAGCACTGCTGCGAATCCGGAATGAAAACACTGCGTCAAGATGCCATCGAGAAGATGGTCGAAGGCCGCACAACGTTGTCTGAGGTGCTCCGCGTCACGACCGAGTGATTAGCGGATAAGAAGTCCGGCAATCAAGATCAGCCAGATCGCAACACCTATGGAAATCTTGAAGACCGTACCCACGGCGCGGCCGGCTGCTGCGCCAGCTGCAGGCTTGAGGGACTGCACAACACTTGGCTTATGTATCGCTGTCGTCTCACCAATCAGCGCGCCAGCAAACGCGCCAACAATCGCTCCAATGAACGTGCCAAGTACAGGAATAGGAATCAGCGGCGTGCCAAGAATGGCACCAACGATCCCTCCTATGAATCCGCCCCACATCGCGCGGCGTGACCCACCACCCACCTTCGCACCAGCCGCCCCGGCAGCACCTTCGAGAATCTCTGCCACAACTGCGAGGCCCAGCCCAATACCAATGGCCCACCATCCAGCATCAGCCTCAGTGCCATGCACCCACGCCACATCTGCAAGTTGCACGCCAATCGCGAGCACCAACATCAGCCAAATGCCAGGCAACTGCATGACGGTCAACAACACACAGGCAAGTCCGAGCACAGCGAAGAGACCGGTCAACGACCAATGCAGCCATATCACGAAGACGACTCATCTTGTGGTTCATGCATGTGCAGGATTTTATCCAATGGCTTTCTCTCAATATCAGGTACAACGCAGTCTTCTGCTGCCCATCCTATTGGGATAACGACATACGGCCTTTCATAGTCGGGTCTGCCGAGTATCTCACGCAAAAATCCCATGGGACTCGGTGTATGAGTCAGTGTGGCAAGCCCGCAGTGCTGCGCGGCGGCCAACAGGATTCCAACTGCCATTCCGACCGACTCATTGACGTAGTACACGCGGTCAGATGACGAGCATTCGTTGTCATCCTTCATCAACTTAAACACGATGACAAGCCACGGAGCGTCTTCCAGGAATTGCTTTTCTGGCCCGGTTTGCAAGGGCGCCAAATCTTCGAGCCAGTCGCTGGGCGCCTTGTGGTCGTAAAAGGCTCGCTCTTCAGACTCGGCCGCTTCGCGAATGCGTGCCTTCGTTGCGGCATCTCCAACAACAACAAATCGCCACGGCTGCTTGTTGGCACCACTTGGCGCTGTTCCGGCGGCGGCCACGATCGATTCAATCAGGGCACGATCAACCGGTTTGGTTGAGAACGCACGCACTGATCGCCGAGACGACATCCGCGATTCAAACGCACGAACCGCGTCAATCGCCGCACCATCGGGCTTCAGGGGGTGATATTGAATAAATGGATGCGACTGTCCCACGCTGAGTCTCCAAGCGTTCACACTGCTGTCACAATAGCCACCCGACGCCACATCTGTAAGAGAGGATGGTTCCAATGCCCATATTCGTAGTCGCTGCTCTACTAGCAACCATGAACTGCGCACCCGAGAATGCCGCAGATTCCTATTTGAAGCTCCAGCCTGAATATGACAAGCAGAACCAGCAACTCGAATACGAAGTCCAGTGGATCCATGCCTGCCTTGAACACGGGTACCCGATCACCGATGACATGAGAAGCACGCTTCAGTCAGCAACCGGCCAAACACTCAGACTTGTTTACGAAGCAACATCCTTGGAACACTGTGACTTTGAATTGCCATTTGAGGAGCAGGGATTCGAACTTCTCCTGCCTCACTTGAGCCACATGCTCTACGGCGCCCATGCCCTCGGCGGCGAGGTCGGCCTTGCCATGCAATTCGGCGATCATGAGAAATTCTCCAAGGCGATTGTGGCCGGCCTAGCGATGGCCAATGATGTGAATTCTGATCCGTGCATAATCGGCAGCTTGGTGTCGTTAAAAATGGCCATGCAGATCAATGGTTGGATCAATGATGCTATGGAGCAGGGTTTCATCAAGCCAAGTGAGGCGAAACACATTGCCGCAGCACTATCGGAGTCGATTGATGGGGACGCCTTTGGATTCAACAAGGCTGTGGATCAAGAGCGAACCATGTGTAACACATGGTTGCCAAACCAACTTGGTTTGAACGAAACAAATACGTTGAACGAAACGGCGCTCGAGGAATTGGTCGCAATGACCACCTCGGTATCCAACGAAGACATCAAGCCACTGAAGAACCTGACCGCCAGCACTGTTCGAGTTGCTCTACAGAAACTGGATGCGTCCTTTGACAAATTGGCCGCAGCCGTCCGGAACCCGAATCGAAAGGCAGGAATGCATGCCGTCAAGCAGATCAACAAGGAGGTCGAAGAAGGCAAGTGGGGATTCATGGCACAAATCATGCTCCCTTCTCTGGACAAGGCTGTACTCAAGCGAAACGAAGCGATCGATGAGTTGCAGAAATGCATTGGGGAACTCAATGCGATTGCCTCTGAAGACGGACTCAGCCCCAAACTCACCAATGCCGCCTGGTGGTGGATTCGGGCTGGCGAGGTTGCCTCTACGCTCGGCCCTGCTTGGATCGATGATCCACAACTCACCGGTGAAATTGATGTGATCCTAGCCGAGGCCACCGCTATGCCCAATGCTCAATATCCGCAACCTTGGGAGGAGTATCTCGAAGCGACTGTTCCATGGTGGTTACCCAATCAAGACCTGCTGCTGTGGGGTCTGCTGGAACGTGCCAAGCGGTCGATCGCCCAAAGAGACACGACGACTGCAGTTCGCGATCTTGGTTTGTGTATCCGCATGGCTGCAGCGTTGTCGCTTGATCCGCGTATCGTCACATCATTGGTTGCTGCAGGAGCGGTTGAGTCACTCGCCGCGATACTTCCTGCAGTTGCTTCTGCCGGCCTTCTCGACCAGGAATCAAAGGCCTCTCTTGAGCAGCTGCTTCGCACGATTCCAGTTCGTGATCCGGTCGGGTTGCAGCGTGCCTTTCGCAGCACACATGATCGCCTCATGGAACAGGGTTTCAGCGGGCCGGGTGAAGTGATAATTGAACTCCCCGCTGCCGGTCCATCGCTGCTCAATGCAGTTGCCTATCTACGAGGATGGTCAGCAGCGCGGGGTCCGCAATCACATCTCTTTCATGTCGTGCCGGGAGGTTCCGCCGCCCACCTTCGCCTCTGCCGGCTGGACACCGATCTTCTTGATGCGTGGTACGAACTGGGCACGCAGTCGGATCAACTCGTAGGATTCGCCGAACTCGGTGGTATTGACGCCGAGGCAACAACGAATGCAGTACCCGGAATGATCCAGCAGGCCCGTGATGCGCTGCGGCGGTGAATGAACCGAAGCGCGCCAAAACCAACTTCGTCACAGTGCTCACATACAGGGACCGAAACTGGAGATACACAGCAACAGATCATCAACAGTGGTATCGCCATCCCCGTTCACGTCGCCGTCTGGTGTGCCCCAGCCGCCAATGACCACAAGGATGTCGTTGACGCCCACCACCTGATCGCCATCCACGTCCCCTTCGCAAGGAACCACAATGGCATT
>JABJQE010000277.1 GCA_018663565.1 Phycisphaerae bacterium | reverse complement strand
GTCCTGAGGGAGATTGGTTTGCACCGCAAGCACGCGAAGTGTGTCGTGGCCGGTGGGCATTGGAACGGGCGTCGCCAGCGCGAATCCAATCATCGCTACGGGCAGAATAAGACTCCACGCCACTACACGCCATGTATGGCCTAGTAACACGCCGGCGCACACACCGCCACATGCAAAGATAAGGAGGCTGCACGCCCACACGCCGCCCCACGAGGCAAGCATTGCCAGTTGGCTTCCCCACAAGGGATGGCCAGCAAGATGAAAGGACCACGCATCAAAGAGCACTTCGGCCCGAATATATTCGAGCGAGAGACCGACAACACCGACTACAACGCTCAATGGCACATACGTTCGGCCCAGATACCACCACCGAATCAACAGACCTCCCACAGCCGAGTAGGCAGCGGAATACACCGCGAGGGGTGGCCACCCAGCAACCGAGACATCGCCGACCCACGAGAGTACTACAAGCCACGGCAGCGTCATAAGCACCCAGCACGCCACGAAGAACACGCGGCCACTACGAGCACCAATCGCTGCCCGAACGATCAGCCCAACCCACACCATGCCAAAGAGCCCAAGCCAACCAGGGGACACCCATCCACCCGGCTGCACGCCCCACCACGACACAGCAGCACCTACAAGCCACAAGATGGTGAGAGGCACACGGTCATGAGATGTGCCGCGGCGGCTACTTGCCGGCATAGTCGATGAGGCTTGAAATCTCACTGCGGAGATCCTTGCGGTCAACAACTCGGTCAAGGAAACCGTGCTCAAGCAAGAACTCACTACGCTGGAATCCCTCGGGCAAGTCCTGGCGGATCGTGTTCTTGATAACACGCGGGCCGGCAAAGCCAATCAACGCTTTCGGCTCACCAAGAATCACATCACCGAGCATGGCAAAGCTTGCTGTCACGCCGCCGGTCGTCGGATCTGTCAGCACGGAGATGAATAAACCACCCGACTCGTCGAAGCGGGCAAGTGCCGCTGAAGTCTTGGCCATTTGCATGAGCGAGAGCCCCGACTCCATCATCCTCGCGCCGCCTGAAGAAGACACCACAATGAGCGGCAGATCATCGGCAATGGCCATCTCGATGGCAATCGCGATTTTCTCACCAACTGCGGACCCCATTGAGCCGCCAAGGAATCGGAAGTCCATCGCAACAAGCACGACCTTTCGGCCTTTGATAAAGGCTGTGCCGCATCGAACTGCTTCATTGACACCGGTCTTCTTTTTCGCCGCAGCGAGTCGATCGGGGTAGGCCTTCGTGTCTACAAAAGATAAGGGGTCACCTGAGACTATCTCGTTCGCGAACTCGTCAAATGAATCAGGGTCTGCAAGTTGCGTAATTCGTTCAGGGGCAGAAATGCGAAAGTGATGGCGGCAGTCAGGGCAGACACTCAGGTTATTCTCGAGGGCTCGCCGGAAGAGAATCACGCCGCACGATGCGCACCGCACCCACAATCCCTCCGGGACCGGCTTCTTGCGTGTCGCGGTTGCGACATCAGCATCCGTCCATGATCGAGCGTTTGGGTCAGGCATGGCTGTCGAGGATATCAGCCTGCCCACGAATTGCCTCAATGGGAATGCGATAGTCGTCACTTCCGTAGATGGCCGAGGCACTTATCAGCATATTGCAGCCCGCATCGCGACATTGTGGTGCGGTCTCAGGGGATACCCCGCCGTCCATCTGAATCCAAGAACCCGCGGGGAGTTCGGCATGCAGTGTGGCAACCTTTGGCAGCACATCCTCAATGAAAGACTGTCCCGAATATCCAGGATGAACACTCATCACCAGAAACAGTTGATACACGTCTTGCAAAGCGAGCATCTCGTCAACTGGCGTATCCGGGTTGACTGCAATTCCCGCGGTGCACCCGGCATCGTGAATCTGGTCGGCAAGTTCACGGTGATTGACCGGCGACTCAATATGAATGGTCTGGTGGTCTGCCCCATTCTTGGCAAAGGCTTCTATGAACATATCTGGACGCTCAACCATGAGATGAACATCGAGCAGGGCACTGGGCAGATGTCGCCGCAAGCCGCCACAGATCGCCGGCCCCATGGAGAGGTTCGGCACAAAGTGGCCATCCATCACGTCAACATGCAGCGCATCGGCCCCGGCAGCAAGCACAGCCTCGGCCTCAAGGCCAAGGGCTGCAAAGTCGGCCGACAAAATTGAGGCTCCGACCATCCGCTCATCAGGCGAAGCAAATCGGCCAAACCCAAGGTGATCAGTAGTCACTGATTCAGCCCTTTGCATGACTCTTGTATTCCATCCATTGTGCTCGGTAATCATCCTTGACCTGAGCAGGGGCCGTTCGATATGCCTTCCGCGCAGTCTTGATCGCCGCAGCGACATCACCGCTCTTGAAGTGAGTGGCGGCAATCGTCTTGAGCGCCCGAGCCTGTTCGCCTGGCTTCTCGAACCGCTCCATCGCCTGTGTGGCCGACGCGAGCGCGAAGGACAAGTTTCGCTGCGCGTCTGGGATATCGGGATCATTGACAATGCGATCAACCAAGATCAATACACCCTCTGGATCGTCATTGATCTTGGCATCCACGAAGATCTTCGCGCCCGCATACGCAGTCACTGGATCTTTCATGTCCACCAATTGAGTTTCGAATAGATCTACTTGCGTATCAACAAAGACCTTCGGCGAGATCGCAATGATCTCTCTGGCAATCTTCTCGTACTGCCGCCAATTCTTCAGATCGCGGTGGCGACGGAGTTCTTCAAACAGTGGTGCAGCTTCGCGAGTCTTTGCTGCGTCGAATCGACCCTTGAGCACTTCCGTAAGCGTCAGCGCAAACTCATCCGCATTTGGATTACCAATGAACTGAATGCGTCCACGAGGACCAACGATAAATGCAGCCGGAATTCCTTCAAGGCCCGCAGCCTTGAACCATGTCTTCTGTGGTCCACGGCTGTCGGAAATACCGATCGAGTAACCGATCTGTGCGATATTTCGGTCGATCCACGGCTTCACTACGTCCTCTTCCTCCTCGGTAATGCCAATGATTTGCAAACGGTCGTCGCCCCACTCTTGCTGCAGGCGAGTGAGATGTGGAATGGAGAATTTGCATGGACGACACCAAGTTGCCCAGAACTCAACAACGTGCACTTTGCCGTCCGTCATGTTGACAGATTCACCTTGGGGAGAAAGTACCCAAGTCTTCATCTTGAATTCCGGCGCGGCGTCGCCAACAACAAGTTTCTCGCGGGCGTCCGCTGCGGTCACGCACGCGAGCATCGCTGAAGCCACTGTCACCACACACGCCATAGCCATTCGTCTTGATTTCAACATTACATGTCAATCCTCATTGTTCGGGGTTACCGATTCCACCCACAAACTCCAGTATAGCGCTCAAATCGTTTCTAGGGCGTCCAAGCCGGGAAGATCAGCCCCCTCAAGCATTCGCAGGCTTGCACCCCCGCCAGTCGAGACGTGGGAGAGCCGGTCGGCAACCCCTGCCGCTCGTACGGCCGCCGCCGTTTCGCCGCCACCAATAACCGTGACGGCATGATGCTTATGCGTGGCCTGTGCGAGGGTCTTGGCAATACCAATAGTGCCGTGATCAAAAGGCGGCTGCTCAAAGACCCCCACTGGCCCATTCCAAATCACCGTCTTCATGTTCAGCAGGCGACCCCGCCATGCGGCCTCTGTCTCAGGTCCAATATCAAGACCCATCCAACCCTTGGGAATACCCAACTCACAGATTCGCACCTTGGCGTTCGCTTCAATCCGTTCGGCGCACTGATGATCGGTTGGAAGAACAATCTCCGTACTTGAATTCGCTGATTCCTCGAGCAACGAGCGGGCAGTGGACACCATGTCTTCTTCGAGCAGGCTCTCGCCAATGGCTTCGCCCGCCGCATGAAGAAACGTATAGGCCATCGCGCCACCCACGAAGATCGCATCAACCCGTGGAAGCAGATTCTCGATGGTCGCCAGTTTATCTGACACCTTAGCGCCGCCGAGAATCGCAGCAAATGGCCGCTTCGGATCAGCGAGCATATCGGAGAGAAAATGCAATTCCTTCTCAAGCAGAAGCCCCGCAACTCGGGGCGCACGTGGCATGGCCTGCGGAACCGCGACCATCGAAGCATGCGCCCTGTGCGCTGTGCCGAACGCATCATTGACATAGGCATCACCGAGCAACGCGATTGCCGCCCCAAATGAAGCATCGTTGGACTTCTCGCCGGGTTCAAACCGGAGATTGTCAAGCAACACAACCTCACCTGGAGATGCCGATGACACGGCCGCAGTCACGGCGTCTCCGACACAGGCACCTGAAACAAAGTGAACTGGGTGCTTATCTCCAAGCAGCGACTGCAATCGCTCGGCGACTGGCGCGAGCGTGTACTCCTGCTCAAACCCTGTCCCAGCTGGACGACCGAAGTGGCTCATCACAACCGCAATGCCGCCGCCCTTGAGCACATATTGAATGGTTGGCAAGGCGGTTGCAATGCGTCGGTCGTCCAGAATGGCTCCCGTATCATCGAGTGGTACATTGAAGTCAACGCGTATCAAGACTCGCTTCCCCTGGCAGTCAATATCTCTCACACTTCGGGTAGGCATCGTCACTTCTCCAGTCTGAATCGGTACGCTCTTGGCACGGGCCATACGGTACACACACTGCATGAAATCAACCGCTCACAATCGACCCATCGTTTTGATCGTCGGCCCCACCGCCGGCGGCAAGACTGCCCTGTCGGTACAACTGAGCGGATCTTTGCCGGGCGGCGGCGAGTGCATCTCAGCCGACTCCATGCAGATCTACACCGGCATGGACATCGGAACCGCCACCCCGACAATGGACGAGCGAGCTGGAATACCCCACCACTTGCTAAGCATTACGCCGCCAAACACGCCCTATTCCGTTGATGATTGGTGTACAGCAGCCACTGCGGCTATCGCGGACATACGCGGTCGTGGGCGATGGCCAGTGGTCGTGGGCGGCACCAATCTATATGTACAGGCCTTGCTGTTTGGATTACTCGATGGGCCCTCGCCAGACCCCGTGCTCCGCGCAGAACTCGCAGCCCTCGACCCGGCCGAACTGCGGGCCGAGCTTGAATGCCGTGACCCTGAGGCGGCCACTCGAATTCACCCCAATGACGTCCGCCGCACGATTCGGG
>JABJQE010000037.1 GCA_018663565.1 Phycisphaerae bacterium | reverse complement strand
TATGTACCGCAACAGACAATGTGCGTTTGGACATGTCTTGTCCAATGACATACTGGTCGAGAAACTCATTGACCTGCCGAGGCGTTGGAATAGTGGTAAAGAGAGGCTGGTTCGTGCTCAGTCGTCTCTTCTCTTGACGAAAGATGTTCTGGCAGAGATCGGTGCAGTTCGAGCAGATGTAGATATCGCTGGGGCCTTCAACCATTGGCCCGACTTCTCGCGATGTCTTGCCACAGAATGAGCACGTTGTGACGCGTCGGCCGCGGAAGCCCCCGTCGTCTCCGCCACTACCGTCACCAGAGCCACCGCCACCATCAGAGGATGTTCCATTGTCTCCGGTCGTTTCACCGAGTCCGACGCCGTCTTTGCCGTCACCAAATGGATGTTCGCCATTGAGCATTTCTGCCCTGGCGAGATCCTCAAGAATCTGCCGGCTCAATGCTTCTTGGTCTGGATTCTCTGAACGCGGCATGGACATCTCTTCCCTCTTTGACTCAGGCAGGTCTTCAAATTGACCTGCGCCCTCAGATCTCGACGCATCAGTGTACTCAGATGGACCCGCCGGTTGTTCTTCTAGCGTGACATCCTTTTGTGTCCAAGCCACCCCCAAATGCCGCAATTGATCATCTTTCGGATTGGCGAGTCGGTGCCGCTGCAAGGTCCCGGGCCCGCTCATACTCTTCGTCCGTTAGCAATCCCTGCGATCGCATGGCACGCAAATCGTGAAGGCTAAACGTGGCAGATGACTCTGAGGAGGGGGTCTTAAGCCGACGCCGCACTGCCGTGATCAGAATCCAGGCCACCACAACGAAGGCGCCAAGCCCCAGGAGCGGCATCAACATGCTCAAGAAGCCATCCGCAGCCTGGCTACTGCCGGTGCCTACGAGTATGGGGTTCACGATTTGGAACGAGCTTCTTCGGCCTTCACTTGCTTATTCCACTCGTCCATTGTGATGTCCTTGACCGTTGCGTGCTCGATCATGTAATCGGTCGCCTTTCGCTCGCGGATTGATCCAGCAAGTTGCATGATGTGGTCGTTCTTGACCATGTCTGCTCGAAGCTTTTCGGGACGCATGCCTTGACGCATGGCCATGGTCGCGATGCGGGAGTTGATCTCTTGCTCGGACACATCAATCTCTTGATCAGCCGCGACGCGTTGAAGGATGAACCAGGTCTTGAGTCGGTTGACCGTCTGGGCGGCTGAGCGATCTCTGACTTCAGCAAGCTTGGTTTCTACTTCATCAGCGGGCATGCCCTTTTGCATGAGTTCCATTTGGATACGCTCAAGGTCTGAGGCAATCTGCCGCCCCGAGGCTTGCTCAGGAAGTTCCATTTCTACAGAGTCGGTAACGGCATTGAGCATCTGCTCACGCATGGCGTTGCCTTGATCTTCGTCGCGTTGTTGCTCGAGTGCGAGTCGGACCTGCTCTTTGAGCACGTCTTCGGATGCAAGCGAGAATCGCTCGATCAACTCTTCGCTCGTACAGGGTGTGATGCGTTCAGCGATGTGAATGGTGAAGGAAACACGGAGCTTCTTGCCGCGAATATCCTCTCGCTCGTGTGTTTCTGGGCCCGTTGTGGCGATGTCGATCGTGTCGCCCGTTGAGGCCTTCTTGAAGAAGTCGCCAACATTTTCGACAAGCAGTCCGAGTACTTGCCCTGGCTCACCCTTCTCAGGGAGTACGACGAGTACCTGCCCGTGCGCGAATGCAGCTTCCTCTTCGTCTTCAATGAACAGTTCTGCGCTGCCGAGCAATCGGTCTGCAGGCACGAACTTGCCGCTGAGCTCTTCAGCTGAGCCCATTCGCATGCATTGGCGTTCGAGTTCTTCGCCAATGTGCTCGTCGGTCACTTCAAGTTCTGGCTTCGAGATTGTCATTGTGCTGAAGTCGGGCAGATCAAAGTCTGGTACGACTTCAAACTCAACGCCGAACTCAAGTGGCTTGCCTGTCTCGATTTCAATCGTCGCGTCGGGGTCAACTGGTTCAAGTTCACCGAGTGGTCGCATGTCGAGCGTTTCGAATGCATTTTGGCAGCCTTCTTGCATCAACTCATTGCGAGCCTCTTCGCGAAGCGCTTCGCCAAATCGTCGTTCGAGCAAATGCGTAGGGGCCTTGCCCTTACGAAAGCCTGGAAGCGCAGATTGGTGCTTGAGCGTGCCAATCGAGGCGTCGATCTTGGCCTTGACCGCATCGGCTGAGATGGTGATGTGAAGCCGCTTTCTGGCTGGTCCAGCGTCTTCGATTTTGAAGTCGAAGCCCTCTTTGGTGGCAGTGTCTTCGGACATGGCGATTCGGTTTCCTTGAGTTGATCACGCCGTTTGCGGCGCGACCAACCAGTTTAGCACGGATGGAGCGAGAGGTTGGGGCGCTCAATCAGCGAGCGGCAGGCCATTTGAGAGCATTTCAATGAAACTCAAGGCTGCTGAGGCCGCATCGGGTACGTCTCTCATTCGATTCACGAGTGCTGAGCCGACAATGGCGGCATCGCAGCTGGTGGTTGCAGCAGCAACTTGGTCGGGGGTTGAGATGCCAAATCCAGCAGCTATCGGCAGATCTGTCAGGGTCCGAATGGTGGCAACTCGGTCAGTGAGGTCCGGCAATTCTGCCCGGGCACCCGTGAGGCCGGTTTGGGCCAGTAGATAGACGAATCCTCGGCACCGGTTGAGCACTTCCGGTAACCGCTGCATCGTCGTAGTCGGTGCTACGAGCATGGCGAATGCCAAGTCGCACGCGTCAATGGTGGGGAGCAATTCATCTGCTGCGGCAAGATCGATATCGGGAATAATGAGTCCGTCAAATCCAGCGTCCGCAACCTGCTGTACGAACGCTGGGCCGCCTCTGCGATGCACAATCGACTCGCTCACCATGGCGATCAGTCCAGCCTTTGTACGGGGTCGAGCGCGGGTGATGGTGCTCAGCAGCGCATCGATTGTTGTGCCATTACATAGTGTTTCATGCATTGCCGCTGCAATGACTGGTCCGTCCGCAATCGGGTCAGAGAATGGGAATCCGATTTCTGCGATGGATGCACCTGCGTCATCGAGGCCCGAGATAATCATCTCGGTGGCGTCGAGGCCGGGGTACCCGCCGACGATAAACGGCATGAGCGCCCGGGCATTCTCCGAGCGGAGCGTCTTGAAGATGTCATTGATTCTGGACATGGGCTCGGCATAGTACGGCAGCGTGCGCTGGGTTACTTGGTGCCTTGCGGGCCTCCATTCGCGACGTACTTATTGTGGACTGCCGCGGCGAGGTCTACTCCAGTGATATTTGCCAGCGTAGTGAGCCACGCCAAGACGTCGGCAAACTCCTCTCGAAGATTGGCGTCGTCCCCGTCACCGCGTTCTCGGCGAGCTAGGGCCTCTGCAAGTTCGCCAATCTCTTCGCTGAACCACAGGAACGTACGGGCAGGTCCTCTGGCCTCATCGGTCTCCTGGTAGCGGTCTCGGATGAACTGTTGAAACTCGGAGAGTGTGGGGTCGTGCATGGGGGAAGCGTACTGTGGTGGTCTGCAGGTTGCTCAAATGCCTCGGGCCATGCTAGACTCTGCGGCTCAGGGCCATTGGCGCAGTTGGCTAGCGCGCTTGTATGACACACAAGAGGTCACTGGTTCAAATCCAGTATGGCCCACTTCTTGAAGACATTGAACCCCGCTTCACGGCGGGGTTCTTTTGTCTTTTTAGTCCAAAATCACCAGCAGGTCGCCTGGCAGCAGGTCGGTCCAGGCTGCGTATGAAGAACCTAAATTACGGGCAAGGTCCCCAGCCGTCGATGGCAGCAAGTATATCTGCCACGGTGTACGGGTTATCCCAGTCTGCAATCACGGCCAGCAGGTCGGACACATTGACCTCGCCATCGCCGGTGATGTCGCCATCGCAGTCGGCGGGGCAGATATCGACAATATCATTTGTGTCGTCGAGATCCACGGGTCCGTCGATCTGGTCGGCGGTCCCGGTGTTGGAGCACACCGTGCTGCCAGTAAGGATCGCCATGGTGGCGGCGCTACTGGCGATGGCGCTGCCGTCGATTTCAGCTGTGTTGTTCTTGATCGTGCAGCCGTCGAGCGTGGTCGTCCCGAAGATGCTATTGCAGATGGCGCCGCCGGATTGGCCAGCCGTGTTCTGCTCGAATACGCATTGCTCCATGACTACATCCCCGAACCAGCGTTCGCAGCAGTCGTCGCCTTCGTTGAAGAACGCGCCGCCATGTTCCGTGGCAGTGTTGTTCCTGAATACGCACTCGGTGAGGACTGGGCTGCTGCGTAGGTTTCCGATCGCGCCGCCGAGCGTCGCCGTATTGCCCGAGAACGTGCAGCGTAGGAAGACCGGGTGGTCCGGCTGGCCTGTTTCCCAGCAGGCGTAGCCGCCTCCCCAGTGAGCGCTATTGTCGATGAAGCGGCAGTCGATGAAATGCGGCGAGCCGTTGAGGTTGTAGGCGCCGCCACCGAGGCCGGTATTTACGTTGTCGATGAACGTGCAGTTGATCATGATTGGGTCGGCATGAAACATTGTGACCGCGGCGACTCCCTCGCCACTGCATCCGGTGAAGACCAGGTGCTCGATGATGGTGTCGTTGCCCTCGCCAAAGAATCCTATGATATTTGTGCCCATGCCTTGCGAATCAATCGTCACGGCAGGCAGGCCATTCGAGTCTGTGTCACCGCTGATGGTGATGGCCTTCCCCTGCAGTGTGATGTCAAACTCGTGGTAGGTGCCGGCTGCGACGGCAATGGTGTCGCCATCACTTGAGGCGTCTATGGCGTTCTGGATTGAAGCGTAGGTGCAGCCAGTGGGGCAGACGTCAAGCGTCTCTGCGCGCGCGCCTACACAAAGCAGGAGGCAGGCGGCCGTAGCGAGTAGGTGGGTACGAATGGTTCTCATCTCTTCGATCATTCGACCACAAATCGAGCACTGAAACAAGGATGCATCCCAAGAAATGGATAGAACGTCTGATCAATCGGGTGCAAATGCAAGACGGCCAGTACTGCGACGGCCCGTGATTGTATGTGTGATCTGTGCTTGCAAACTCTGCAGTCCCTCTCGGGCTTTCCGGGGCGAGACCTTCTTTAATCACGTCTTGCTGCGATGACTTCAGGGAACAACGGACCAATCTTGCAAGACCTCTAAGAGGTCGTAGATGTTGGTAACACCATCGCGATTCACGTCAGTAGGTTCAATGTTGTTGACTGCCTGTGCCGCCGCGATATCGAGAACATTGACGATGCCGTCAAGATTCGCGTCTCCGTACAACTGTTGTGCCTCAGTCGGATGCATGTAGTCATCCAAGTAGTAATTCTCGCCAGTGCTCCAATCCATTCCTACTTTCAGGTGAGCATCAGTACCGACAAGTCCCCAACTGGCATCAAGTGCTCTCGAGGTGGCGACTTCTTTCCAGGGCGCGTCTCTCCACATAAACCAGCAGACATCGATGCACCCGGTGGGGTGGTGTAGTGTTGGTTGGTTGAATACGCCTGCAACGGCATCATTCATGTACGTGTTTAGGTATGGCCACAGTTTGGCAATTTGCCATCCGACATCGCCATCTGTGTTTCCTTGGCTGTTGCAATCAGTTGGCACGGGCGTAACAAGATCCCTTGAAATGACGACATCGGTGGGCCATCCGGTTTCGCCAATGATGTAGTAGTGGAGGCTCGGGTAGTTCCGTTGTACCCACCACATTGAGTAGAAGAAATAAGGGTACGTCGCTTGGACGTTTGCTCCATCGTTGCAGCTGTAGTAATTAAAGTCCTCGGGGCCACCCATATCCGCGGCTAAGTTCCAGATTGTCTGGCCCGTGTCACAGATTGTGTCTTGGACAGGATTAGTCCAGAGGCCGAAGAACGGGTAGTCGTTTGCAAGCAGGGTGCCGTCATAGGCATTGATGGTGTCGAAGATGTCGTCCGGCCAGGTATTGCCATCAGCCATCTGCAGATGAACGCCGCCATCTATTGTGGGTTTACCTGCTTCATTTTCCCAGTTGCCCCAGCCGTAGCCCTGCTGCGGGCCACCAGCGAGGGCATAGCCTCTATTGATTCGGGTCGTGACTGGGATTGTGCCTGAGAATATTGTGCGGGCAGATGCCATCATGGATTTGAGGCCGTAGCTCGAATTCTCCCAGTGATCCAGGATGTTTGCGCCCCATTCATTGCCGCACACGATCGTTGAGATGCAGGCGATCTCGTCTGCGGAAAGATCAGCAACAAGCCCATTGAGATCAGCGATTGCGATGGTGTAGTTGTTGAGGTCCACGGACCAGGGGTCGGCCGGACCCACGCCGACAGCAATTCGTTTTTGGGTTCCATGATCAAGGTTATACGCATGGACGAGCCGCACGAGAATGCCATGCCCAACCCATTCAGTAGGTGTACCTTCAAACTGGCTTCCTTCAAAGACACCGTACGTGTAAATCGTATTGAAGTAGGTGAGACAGTGATACACGTCGGATTGCAGATCAACAAATGATGGAAAGCCTCCCTCAACTGTTGTCGTCGGTCCAAACTGCGGGTCGTAACACACGTTGCGAATGGTCTGCGTCCACTCGGAAGACGGCGTAGGCTGGCAATCTACTACTCCTGCGTGGGCATGCAACGTGCTGGCCAGCAGTGCGATGAGTGCGGTCGTTGTAGTTCTTGTTGGGTTCATTGCAGAACTCCTGCCAATTTCATATTTCTGTCTCAATCATACTGGGGCTCTAGGGAGTTTTAAGCTTTGATTTGTCATTGAAATTCGATTAGTGGTATGTTTGGTTGCATGAAGAGCATGATTTTAGCCGTC
>JABJQE010000276.1 GCA_018663565.1 Phycisphaerae bacterium | reverse complement strand
GGCCAAGAAGAAGACCACTCGCAAGAAGGCTACTCGTAAGAAAGCCACTCGCAAGAAGGCCAAGAAGAAGACCACTCGCAAGAAGGCTACTCGTAAGAAAGCCACTCGCAAGAAGGCCACTAAGAAGAAGGCAACTCGCAAGAAGGCCACCCGACGGAGGTGATCGCCTTGTGCAGCTTTTGCCTGCAAAGATGTTTTTGACCACGGGCGGAGCCAACTGGCTCCGCCCGTGTCATTTTTGGTGAGGTGCCGACGGCGGCTCAATATTCTGAAGTCTTCACTCTCTAGTGGAGAGCCACCCTCTTCTCGTGCATATTGTCGCTAGTATTCCCGCTTCCCAGTGGATCTCTGAAGGAGTCTTAGTTCGATGACGCACATCATCGCAGAACCTTGCATCGGAACCAAAGACACTGCGTGTGTCGACGTCTGTCCCGTGGATTGCATTCATCCCACGAAGGATGCTCCTGCTGACTACGAGCCTGCGGAGATGTTGTACATCGACCCAGAGACGTGCATTGACTGCGGTCTCTGCGTCGATGAATGTCCCGTTCAGGCCATCTTCCCAGAGGAAGATTTGCCGGAAGAGTGGACGAAATATATTCAGATCAATGCGGACTACTTCGAGTAAGGATGCCTCTGCTCAGGCCGCGTCCTCGTCAGCGAGCGCTGAGCAGCGATTGACGCCACTGTCTGCGTCGGCCGGCTCGGTCCAGTCTTTGCAATCACTCGAGAGATTGAGCTCGGTTGGCATCGTCTTGCGATAACCAAGCTTGCGAACGACCTCGAGCACATCAGTCCACGTTGGGAATGTCTTGCCATTGACGCGTTTGAAGGCGTCGATGGCCTGGATGAACAAGAATTGCTCAGCGGTCATCTCACCTTCTTCGGCAGCGCGGAGAAAGTCCGTACGGCGACGGCCGGGTCCACGGCGTCGTTCGAGATTGGTTTCACTTGCGTCTTGAAGGTCACGACGATCAACGCCAGAACGTCGGTCAAGGACGCTCAGTGGATTCGGGGCTCTCAGTTGATGATCGGCAGATGATTGGGTACTCATTTTGGAAACTCCATGGGGGGGGCGTTCGTGGTCTAGATCGCTACTATGGGCCATCGGTCTAGGTATGGACCGACTGAAGCAATCCTTGAAGACGAGTTGCGAAGTACGCGGAGGAAGCCCATTCGGTCTCCTCACAACCCGAATAACCCACATGACCTCACACGACACTGATACATCCGCTGATGTGCGTACTTTCCAGCCCCTGGCGGGAATACTGGCGTGGGTTGTGCCTGGGCTCGGTCATTACGTTTTGGGCCAGCGTGTTCGGGGTATTCGTATCTTCGCTGGCATGGCCTTGTTGATCTTTGGGGGCTTGTTTATCGGTGGCGTCGATACCGTGGATTCAAAGAATGACAATCTTTGGTTCATGGCCCAAGCCTGTGCCGGCCCGGTTGTTCTTGGTGTTGACGTGATCAATCAGAAGTATGTGAAGGAACTGCCCCCTGCTGATCAGATTGCATGGCGGAGTTTGGGTCATGTGAACTCGGTTGGGACGCTCTTTATCGCGCTTGCTGGCTTGCTCAATGTGGTTGTGATTCTGGATGCCCTCTATCCAGCGAGGCGTGACGAGCGGTACGCCCGTCGCGAAGGAGATCCAGCCTGATGACCCTCGCTTGGATCCCATTCCTGCAGCCAGTTCCTGAACTCGTCAGCCTGTGGTACCTGTTGTGCATCCCACTCGTTATCGGTGTCGCTATGGTCTACAAGGCCCTATGGATACCTGAGGGGCGTTCCTGGGGCCAGCAGGTCATCATGATGTCCGTACTCATGGTGGGCGGCTTGGCCGGGCTTGCCATTCTTCTTGGGGCCTTTGTGCAGATTGTTATTCCGCGGCTTTGACCCCTTTGCTATCTGCTCGCCCTCGCTCATTCTCGGACCATAAAAGTCCGATAAAGAATGGCCCCTCATGCCGACACACCATGTTGTTTGTAATGAAGTGCGGACCTTCTGCTTGGTGGCGTGGCATTCCGATGGTATTTGTTGGGCAACGCTATGGACGGCGTGGCCTTCTCGAGAACAGAAGCGACGAGACCAAGGATGGCTCTATGAGTATTTCTGCACTGCGCGACACCCTCGCTGAGGGTGCTGAACGACCCCATATCCCACGACACGGTCGGGATACGGCCAGGCCCCGGGTCACAACACAGAACCGAAAGGCACGGCAGCCGATCCCGGCGGGCGTGCAAGAGTATTGGGCTGCCTGGGTGCAGAGACAATGTCCCCACGCCGGGGCAGCACTGGTTGAGCACTACATGGCCGGCCATGTCCGCAAGATCGCTGAGCGGATGCGGGCCACACTCCCCAATCATGTTGATGTCGATGATTTGGTTCAACAGGGCTACCTCGGCTTGGTTGATGCTATGAAACGCTTCGACCCTGCACGAGGCATCCGATTTGAAACCTTTAGTTCACAACGCATTACGGGTTCGATGCGAGATTGGCTGCGATCACTGGACCACGTTCCGCGATTGATGCGGCGGCGGGCCAAGTTGGTGCAGCAAGTGGTTGAGCGATTTCGGGCGGTGCATGGCCGGGTGCCCGACCGGGCTGAACTGCAAGAGCGGCTCAACCTTCCTGAGGAGGAATTCAAGCGGGTTGTGGGCGAAGATGCCCCCCCGGTAGTCGTCACAATCTCTACCGTTTCGGCTGGAGGCGAAGACGACCCGGTGTCGCTCCCTGAGCGGTGCGGCACGAGCCCATCGCAGGCGTCACAACGTGGGGACCTTCGCCGTTGGATTACGCGTGATCTCGAGCCAATTGATCGCATGATCGTGTCGCTCTATTACTACGAATCCTTGACGATGAAAGAGGTCGGCGTGGCGCTTGGTTGCAGCGAATCGCGTGTATCCCAGCGGCTCGATTCTATTCTGAAGCGGCTTCGGGCGCGAGTGGATCTCACGCCGGACCGACTGTTGTCGTTCGCCGGTTGAGGCTGGCTGTGTCATACTCTGCGTATGCATGCGGCGTTGCGTATTTGTATTGGGGTGATCTTGGTTGCGGTGGCCGTTGCGCTAACACTGGTGAGTTGTCAGTGGGGGACCAACGTAGACGCTCCAGCGGTACTGCTTGTGCCCGGCGTTTCCCCCTCAACAGGCCTGTATGCGGCCGAGTGGGCGGGTAAGAACCCCTTTGTTGCGATGTTTGTGGGTATTGGAGTGCCTGTCGTGCTCCTCACAAGCGCAATGTGGATTTTTGTTCGGGTTCGTCACTAGCGCATCCTCGCCGTGTCATCGCCATTAGAGTTCTGCTACGGACGGCAAATCCCCGCATTTGACTCGCCTAGAGGCACGTCTTGACCTACCTTGAGGATTCGAGAGAAGTTCTCAGAGGAGTTGTACATGTCCCTATTGCTTATCGCGTCCGCGGCCATTGCCGCGATGGGTTCTATCGAGCACACCATTCCACTTCGCGGTGGTGATGTCACTGTGCCGGCGATGACGCCTGCCGAGTGCAGGGGTGAATTGACCCGGCTCTCGTGGCGTGTCGATGATACGCATGCCATAGTGGCGTTTGCCCAGCCCATGGTCGCAACCTCGGGTGAACTTGAAGAGGCTGGGGTTGATCTGCTGACGAGCCTCGGCGGATCGGTATGGATCGTGACGCTGCATGACAAAGCCGCCGTGTCTCCGCTTGCCCTTGAAGCAATTTCATGGGTTGGGCCAATCGAAGCAGCATGGAAGATGCACCCATTTCTCGCGGCGGGTGGCGTCCCAGATTGGACGATTGATCGCAATGCCCGCCTGGCAGTGGCAGCTGGTCGTGGGTTTTCCGTCAATGATTTGCTTCAAGAGCTGCAAGAGTCGGCCGACCCGCGTGTCGTGACGTACATTCTCGCGCACCGCGATGAAGATCTTGCCGCACTCGCCGCCGACATCGAGATTCTCGATGCGAAGGTGCTCTCAACACTCGAAACTGTGCACGGCCTTGTTGTGCGGCAACCGATGTCAACTATTGAGCCGCTCGCGAGCGATTCACGGGTATTGTGGATCGAGCCGGGGTTGCCACAGTTTGAGGAACTCAACAACTCTAATCGCGTCGTGACGCAGGTCGACGAAGTGCAGGCAGCCCCATACGGACTTGACGGCGAAGGGGTGGTCGTCATGGTCTACGACGGCGGATACGGCTTCTCGGGGCACGGCGATTTCGGCGGACGTCACACGACGCGAGATACCAGTGGACTGAGCAATCACGCCACGCACGTGGCAGGCACTATTGGGGGCGACGGCAGCGGAAGTAGCGGCTTGTATGTCGGCATGGCCCCCGCGGTCACGATCGAGTCGTACGGGTTTGAAATGGAAGGCGGCCTTGCAGAGGGCTTCTTGTACACCGATCCAGGTGACCTCGAGGCGGACTATGGCGAAGCCATCAATCAGTTCGGAGCCGTCATTGCGAACAACTCAATCGGCACCAACACGGCTACAAACGGGTTTCCGTGCGAGTGGACGGGCGACTATGGCGTTACTAGTAGCGTGATTGATTCGGTTGTCCGCGGTGACCTTGGCGGGCCGATCCGCATCATGTGGGCCAACGGTAATGAGCGACAAACCTCTCGATGCGGCGATTTGTACTTCACGACTGCCCCTCCCGCTTGCGCCAAGAATCACATCACCATTGGCGCGCTCAACAGCAATGATGAGTCTATGACCTCATTTAGCAGTTGGGGGCCATGTGATGATGGTCGAATCAAACCAGACATTTCGACTGCGGGGTGCGAAAGCGGCGACGATGGCGGCGTGACAAGTTGTTCGAGCAGTGGTGGCTACACCACGATGTGCGGCACGTCAATGGCCTCGCCAACGGCGTGCGGCATCGGCGCGTTGCTTATTCAGGACTGGCGTGCTCAGTATCCGGAACGCGCGGATATGGCCAATAGCACGCTCAAGGCGCTACTTGCACATACCGCTGCAGATCTTGGGAATGCCGGACCAGATCTTCAGTATGGCTATGGCAGCATTCGAACGAAGGCCGCCGTTGAGCATCTTCGGGGTGATTCGCACCTCGAAGCGGAAGTATCATCGGGCGAGACGTTTGAGTTTCTCGTCATTACGTATGCCGGTGACGAACAACTGCAGATCACACTTGCGTGGGACGATGAGCCAGCTGTGCCGCTTGTGTTGCCCTCTCTGGTGAATGACTTGGATCTCGTGGTGTTCGCCCCGGATGGCACACGCCAGTATCCGTGGGCGATTGATCCGGCCAACCCTGGGGACCCAGCGACTCGGGCGGCCGAAGATCATCTCAACAATATTGAACAAGTCACCGTCGCGTCTCCACAAGCTGGCGTGTGGCGTGTGCAGGTGGCTGGCTACGCTGTTCCGGTTGGCCCACAGGCATTTTCGATCATGGCGACGCCAGATCTTGTGGCATGCTCGAGCACCGGCATCGTCGGCCTTGACCGTGCGGCCTATCCGCTCGAGGGCGAATTGTCCGTCACTGTGGTCGACTGTGATCTCAACCTTGACGACACTGCCATTGACACCATTGACGTATTGGTGCGATCCGACGACGAGCCTGTTGGCGAGTGGCTGACTCTGGTCGAAGAAGCCCCAGCAGCGTCGACGTTCTCAGCAACCATGCAGCACTCGGTCACGGATGCAGTTGGCGTGTTGTATGCCTTGCACGGATCGACGATTGAGGTGGTCTATGTCGACGCAGAAGATGCTGAGGGCAATATCAATGTTGACGTTTCGGCGGCCGCACTTGTTGACGGCGAGGCGCCGGACTTAGAAGCGGTACTGATTACTGACGTCCAGCCACGCTCTGTTCATCTCACGATTACACCAACTGAGCCGGCAGGGCTAGTGGTTCGATATGGCACGGCCTGCGATGCCCTCAATGAGTCTGTGCAGCGGCAAGGTGTTGTGTCAGAGCACGACTTCACACTTGGATCGTTGATTGATGCAACGACCTATTACTTCGACGTAACGCTCGTTGACGCAGCCGGCAACGAGTCGACATTTGACAATGGCGGATCATGTTGGTCCTTCACGACGCCGGATGTTCCAGACTTCTTTACCGAGCAGTTCACCAGTGGCGTGGACCTTGACGGCCTGAGCATTCGTTTTGATGTCAGTGGCGGCATTGAGGGGTATCTGGCCTGTGCAGAGCCAATCGTGACGCTCCCCGTCGACCCGGCTGGCGGCACAACTGTCTCACTTGGCGATGATGACGCCACGTTGATCACACCAGACCAAAGCATTGTGTTGTATGGCGAGTCGTATAGTTCGCTGTACATTGGAAGCAACGGCAACCTGACATTCGGCGCAGCCGATACGGGATATGAAGAGTCGCTGTCCTCACACTTTGGTATAGCCCGCATCAGTGCCTTGTGGGATGACCTGAATCCATCGGCCGGCGGCACTATTAGTTGGAAGAATCTTTCAGGCGGCGTGGCCGTCACGTGGCAGAACGTGCCCGAGTACTCATCGAGTAACAGCAATACATTCCAGGTCATCATGAAGTGGGATGGTGGTATTCAGATGTCTTGGCTCGGAATCGACCTTGCTGATGCCATCGTCGGTCTTTCCGCGGGTCTCGGACAAGATCCAGACTTTGAACCAACCGATTTATCAGCAATGGGGTCCGCCTGCGGACCTCAGCCCCCAACCGCCCACGGACAGTCGCTCTCCATGAGCCCTGGCGGGACCCTTGAGTTGACGTTGACGGGGAGTGATGACGGTCTTCCGAACCCGCCTGGCATGTTGACATTCATTATTGACACGTTGCCATCGCAGGTATTGGTTGATCTCGATACCGGCGCATCGATTGGTCCGGATGACTTGCCCTATGTGCCTGGAAATAGTGCCCATCCCAACTTGAGTTATGTGCCGATGAATGGCTGGGAAGGAATTGATTCCTTTTCCTTCCATGCGGATGACGGCGGCGCCGCGCCAGATGGCGGCCCGTCTGCGGCTGCCATGGTGAACATCACCGTGGCTGACGGTCCAGAGATTGTGTACTCATTCCCCATGGATTCAGATCCGGGGTGGGCCCGTGAGGGCCAATGGGACTTTGGTCAGCCGACTGGTGCAGGGGGTAGTCATGGATTTCCTGATCCGACCACGGGCGCCACGGGCGTGGCGGTCATGGGATACAACCTGTTAGGCGACTATGGGAGCAATCTTCCCGAAGAGTCGCTGACCACCGAGTCGTTGGATTGCAGCAACCTTACAGAAGTACAACTGCGGTTTATGCGGTACCTCAATGTCGAGCAACCGTCCTATGACCACGCGTCTGTGAGAGTAAGCATTGATGGAGGCACGTTCACAACGATCTGGGAGAACGCGAGCGAAATAGTCGACTCGAGTTGGTCCGAGTTCACCTACGACCTTTCCACCCTGGCCGATGGTCACGCCGATGTTCGCATCCGGTGGGTCATGGGTACGACTGATGCATCATGGGAGTACTCGGGTTGGAATATTGACGACGTGCAACTCATCGCGGTGGCGCCATCAGACGGCGTGCCGGGCGATGTAAACGGTGATGGTGTGATCAACGCTGACGACATCCTGGCCATTATCTCGGCGTGGGGTTCATGCCCACCGGGTGAGTGTCCTGCGGATGTCAATGGCGACGGTGTCGTCAATACCGATGACCTGCTGCTTGTGATTGCCAATTGGGGCATGGGTGGTACGCCCCGATTCGCTGGTGACGCGCCAGACGAAGACGGTGATGAGATCGAGCCAGCTTCGCGAATCGAGCCTGTGGTGCTCGTCAACGCCGATCGATTCGCGCCGGCAGATTCTGGTGGTCTCATTAGCACAACCGGAGACTATCTGCAGCAGCCATGGGCTGTTCTGGACCTTGAGGTCGCTGGCTCGCGTCCGTTGATCGATCACGATGTTCTGGTCGTGGGTGGTGTCGCACGGCTTGATGGCGTACTCATTATCAGTTTGCCCGAATCAGCTCCACTTGCTCCAGGCAGGTATGAGCTCATTGTGGCCGGAGCCCTTGAGGGTGGGTTCACTGAAGTACGGATTCTTGATCCGTGGCAGCAGGATGCCCATCTATGCGTTTCGGAGACAGGAGTAAGCCTCATTGTGCCACCTGTGGCCCCAGCAGCGACCGCTCCAGCAGCGGCCTCGACTGTCTTAGGCCTTCTCTCCAGCCTTGGTCAGCGTGGCGGCCAATGGGATCTTGATGGCAATGGTGAGGTGACCGAGGCAGATCTTGGGCGACTCCTTGGCGGCGGAAGCGATTGTCGGCGGTAAATCGGTTGCCGGGCGTTGCTCGGTCCATTACTCTGCTCGATTCTCAGGCTTCCTTGTGATGCTCTGAATCGTGATCCTTGTGGGTTTGTTGAGGAGTTCGACTGCCATGGCCAAGATGTTCTACACCCTCGAAGAGGTGTGCGAGATACTCGGCAAATCTGTGACCGATGTCGAGGCGATGGTTGTCTCGAAAGAGATTCAAGAGTTTCGGGACGGCGAGAGTCTCGTCTTCAAGGTTGAGCAGATAGATCTGCTCGCTCCCGCGTCGGAGGTCGACGAGGACCTTGAGCTCGATCTAGAAAACTCTGCACTGGACCTTGGCGATAGTTTCGGTCTTGGCGGATCTGAATCGGGCTCAATCGGACTTGCCGAAAGCCAGTCGGCCGACATGCCAGCTGCAGCCGACCCACCCATGGGTGGTGGCGGCGATTCAGGAAGCATGCTTGGCCTCGGAGACTCAGCAGATAACTTGGATGGAGATGATCTCGACCTGTCAGCTGCTATGGATGCACCGATTGAAGGAAGCGATGCGTCCGCGTCGGTTTCTGCATTCGATGGTGGCGTTGGCACTGATGACGGCGACACGCGTCTTGGCGAAGAGTTCGATGACGACCTGACGCTTGAGTCAGTTGGGTCGGGCTCTGGCCTGTTGGACCTTACCCGCGAGTCGGATGACACCTCGCTTGGAGCAGAATTGCTCGAAGAGGTGTACTCAAGTGATGATGAAGATGACTTCCCCGCTGCGTCTGGTCTCTTTGAGGCAGCAGGTGATATTGATGGCGACGAGCCTGCTCCTGTGGTTTCTGGCAGCTCAGCCCCGGTCGCATCGGCCGCTGCAGCCGCACCAGCCATGGTCGCAGCTCAATCGGTCGACCCGGCATGGTCTGGCCTGTCTACCGGCCTGCTGATCGGTGGCCTCGTTGCGCTCGCAGCAGTATTCGCAATGGTTGTGGTCGAGATCATGGGCGGCGCTTCTGGCATTGCTCCGATCATCGCCGAGCAATTGTGGATGTGGGTCGGCGGTCTTGCTGCCGGAACCCTCGTATTTGCCATCATCGGCTTTGTGATTGGCGGCAAGGCGGGCTGACTGGCTCATGATTCGGCTTGCACCTGCTGGAATTCGAGAATGGGGCGGCGGCGGCGTAGTGGCCATCGTGGTGACTGCTGCTGTGTGGTGGCTGGTTCCTATTGTCTGGGTGAATTGGACCGTGACCAGCATTGTGGCCTTGGCATGGTTCTGCACTGCATGGTTTTTTCGTGATCCATTTCGGCGGCCATGCACATCACTGGAAATTGGAGCGATGATCAGCCCTGCCGACGGCACGGTGTCGGCCGTCGAACGTCTCGAGCACCATGAGTTTATTGATGGACCAGCAATTGTTGTTCGCATCTTCTTAAGTGTGCTCAATGTGCACGTCAATCGCACGCCTTGCGCTCTTGAGGTTGTACGAGTTGATCACCGACCTGGCCGATACCTCGACGCAAGATCGGAAGAGTCGGCCAAGGTGAATGAGTGCAATCTCATTTTCTGCCGCAGGGATGACGGTCTGGAGTTTGGGGTTCGGCAAGTGTCCGGCGCGATTGCCCGTCGAATTGTTTTCCCCTTTCAGCCGTCGGCCCGGTTCGCTCGCGGCATTCGATTTGGCATGATCAAATTTGGAAGTACAACCGAACTGGTACTGCCCGATCGTGATGACATCGTGGTTCACGTAGGCGTCGGGGACAAGGTGCAAGGAGCGACCACGCTGCTTGCCGATGTGCCTTGGCGCGAGGCGTAGGGCTTATAGATAATGGGTCAGGTTCCCAGGTGGGGACCGGCATCATCAACCCGCGGAAACAAGGCCACCTTGGCAATGGGTGTGCCGGGCTTGCATCCACCCCAGCGGCACTCCGTTGTGAGATCACCACTCGGGTCGCCAAGCGTCCAGGCCGATCGCAGTTCGGCGATCTTTTGTGGAATCACCGCTTCAAGCAGGCACGCCGCAATACGAACTGCTTCGGTGCACCGATGCAAGATGGCGGAAACGAGCGGAGCGTTTGATTCATCTTTGGCCAGTTTGAATGGCGCGGTGTCATTGATAAAGGCATCGACGCGTCTGACAATAGTCATGGCGGCGCCGATGGCTCCGGAAAGGTCGAAGCGTTCCATGGCGGCAATCGTGATGGCAACCTGCTCGTTGCAGAAGGATGCCCAGTCAAGATCGTCGATCTCCGCATCTGAATCTGCGGGCATGAATCCGCGGCAGTATTTGCCGATCATGGCCGATGTTCGGCTTGCACAATTGCCGAGCGTGTTGACGAGGTCCGTGGTGTAGGTTTCATGGAACTGGGCTCGCAAGAAGTCTGAATCGGTGGCCCCAAGCGGGCCTTGCATTGCGAGGAAATACCGCAGCGCATCGAGTCCATAGGTGTCCATGTAGTGTTGCAGTTGCTCAAGATCAATAAAGTTGCCCAGTGACTTGGACATCTTCTTTCCTTCGCTGATCCAGAACGAGTGCGCATATACGCAGTGGGGTAGCGGTAAGCCTAGGGCCATCAGCAAGGCTGGCCAGATGACGGCGTGGAACCACAGAATTTCTTTTCCGATGACTTGATAGGTCGCAGGCCAATAGTCGCGGCGGTCACCGGCCCGATCGCCGTCGGGTTCGCCAAGTCCAAGCGCGGTGATGTAGTTGAAGAGCGCGTCAATCCACACGTAGATGACATGTTCTTCATTACCAGGAACCGGTATGCCCCACGTGAAGTTTGTCCGGCTGATCGGAACATCGAGCAGGCCTTCTCGTAATCGTCCGAGTATCTCGTTTCGGCGGGCTTCGGGCCGCACGAACGTGGGGTGCTCGGCGAACAAGGCTTCAATGCGATTTTGGAAAGCGCTGAGTTTGAAGTAGTAGTTGTCTTGCGCGGCTCGTTCGAGTGGCTTGCCAGAAATGGGCGAGGTGTAGTCGACTTCCTTAGCCTTTGTTTCGGTCCAGTACTCTTCTTGACCGGCGTCGTACCACCCTTCAAAGGTACCGAGGTAGACATCACCCGATTCCATGAGCCGTTTCACAAAGGACTGCACTTGTTGCTCATGTTGAGGGTCGGTGGTCCGGATGAACTCGTCATTCGTCAGATTGAAGAGCTCCATCGTCTTGCGGAACTCGGCTGAGATTTCGTCGGCAAAGGCCATTGGGGAGAGCCCGCGTTCTTGGGCAGACTGCTCGACCTTCTGACCGTGCTCATCGGTGCCAGTGAGAAAGAAGACGTCACGGCCAAGTAGACGCTCGAATCGTGCCCACACATCGCATATCGTCGTGGTGTAGACGTGTCCGATATGGGGTCGGTCGTTGACGTAGTAAATGGGCGTCGTGATACAGCGGCGGTCTGTGGGCATCCGAGGATGATAGTTCACGAATTGGCAGAATTGCCCTCGATCGGCACCTCTGCAAGAGTCCCGCACGAGAAGTTGTGGCAGTGGGAGTGTCGACTGTGGCGTTGGTGGCCTACTATTCCAACCATGCTTAGATATACCTTGTCAGTGTTGGCGTGTGGCGTCCTCGCCTCGACCGCTCAGTCGCAGGAGCGAATGGGGTCGAATCGACAGAACACCGCTCAGGAAACACGTCCAATTCAACCTGCCCGGGGCGTGCAAGGCCTACAAGGTGCGCAGCCTATGCATGGTGCTGAGGGAGTGGGATCTCGGCGATCGTTGCCGAACAAATATGAGTTTCGGACCAACGAGGCTGGCGGGCGTCGATTTGAGCACTCCTTCGACATGACGACCGATGCTCAGTTTCGAGCTCACAATATTGAAAATGTCGGAAGTCGCCTCGTTGGCGAGAGTTTGTACAACAATCCTTGGTACTGGCAAAATGTTGGCAGCCTTGATACAGAGTTGATGACTGACGGGTCGGGCGTGGCGTTGTCAGTTGCCGGTGCTGATGGCGATTACTTCAATCCCTACTTATACGACCAATGGAACACAACTGGTGGCCAGCGTCACTCCGGAGCGATGACCACGGAGATTGGTGGGATTCGAAACCAGTTTTCTTCGTCGTTTCGACGCAATGCGCAGGAAACAGACGCGATCTTGCCGAGTGTTGCCCAGGGCGGTGATCTTGCCCATCGCACTGAGCAGCCCGGACTACTCGCTGCTGATCGCAGCGTGCTCGTGGGACATCGTTTGCACACCACACTTCAATCAGACATCGACGACACCTGGTCAGGCCGAATTCAGCAACCACTTGGCCGTGGTGTCGATCAAGATAGACAGGGTCTTCGCTATATGGGGTCTGGCCTCCGCGGTCTTTCGATAGCGCCGGGACAACCAGGACTGTACGACGCGGGTTTGAGTTCATACGACCTCGCGCGACTTCGAGACGATCAACTTGCAGGCCGGGCAATTCCCTTGGTTGGCCAGGCGTGGAACACACGGTTCAAGGATCTTTCGCAGAATGCTGAGCCGATTGATACACGTATGAAACAGGGCGGCACGCCACTCCCTTCAACAGGTGGCTTGCATGATGCCTATCAGTCGATGGCTGATCGGTATGCGTCACTTCACCCGGCTTCGTTGTCCGTTGACCAACGCCTTGATGCGCTTGACCAAGATTACCGCAGGCTACGCGGGGAACTTATCACGGGGCCACAGTGGAGCTCGCAGTATGTCGCTCAAGGGACAAAGCCGCAGGTTCCCGGTGGCTTGACGACCAATACCACACCTGCAATCGATTCTCAAACTGGCGGTACGAGTGAAAAACCCACCGAGACGATTGAAGAGAAACCATCTCTTGCATGGGAAGACTACGGGCTCCTGCTCCGGCATGGGCAGACCATCAACGCATTCGATGTGGGGGATCGGGGTCGCTTCAATGACCTAGTCGCCGCGGCCGAAGATCGATTGGCTCAGCAAGATTACTTCTGGGCCGAGCGTCGATTCGATCGAGCCTTGCGGTTTATACCGGGGCATCCTCTAGCAACGGCTGGCATGGGTCACGCGCAGGTTGGCGCGAGTTTGTATCTCTCCGCAGCCTTGACGTTACAGAGCTTGTTGGCCTTTCAGCCCGAAATGATCGACGTGCAGTATGGCCAGCAGCTGCTGCCGGCAAAGGAAGATCTTGACCGGGCGATATCAACGCTGACGGCTCGTATTCAGGGCGAGGCAGATCTTGATCGATACGGGTTCCTCTTGGCCTATCTCGGTCATCAACTAGATCGGCAAGACCTTGTGCAGACAGGACTCGATGCCATGAGACGTGCTGGCGCCGATTCGAATTTTGTGCAGTTGCTCTCGGAAGTGTGGGGCGCCGCACCGACACTCGACGTGACTGCCGACCCTGCGTAGTGCCTGCTCTAGTGTTTGCGGGCGGTCGCTGCGAAGAGCCCGGGGCCCTGTGCTTCTGGGTCTGGTCTGAGTAACGTGACGCAGGTGTTATCAAGTTCGGCTGCTGCGGTCCATGACCGCACGATCGTCGTGGTGAACCCGAGGTGAAGATGTCCCATAGTGTCTCGGTATTCCGATCGATCATGTTGCACCATGTCAATGATGACAAGCCGTCCGCCGGGCCGCAGAACGCGGGCGGCTTCGCTGACTACTTCGGCTGGTGATTCGACGTGATGTAGGACGAGCGAGATAATCGCCATATCAACCGAGTTGTCCGGCAGTGGGAGTGCGTTCATTTCAGCCTGATGGAATGTGACGTTGTCGTGTCCATCAAGGCGTCTGCGAGCGGCTTCAAGCATGGCCGGTTCGCGATCAATCGCTTCAATACGTGTCACCCACGGCGCAAGTGAAGCGGCAGACTGTCCAGTGCCGCAGCCGAGATCGGCCACGATCCACTGTGGATCGAGCATGGCGGGTAGCCACGCGTGTGCAATGGTGTCTCCAAAGAGCGTCGCCCGAAGGTCGGTCCAGTTTCCGCCGACTGATCCGAAGAAGGTCCGCGAATCGACGTGTCGTTGATCAACAATCTCTGCCACGCGGCGAAGATCTTCGGCGTGGGTTGAATCATCACGGAGCACTGCAGCGGCCACATCCCACAGCTGCTTGGCTGAGGGCTCAAGTTCGGCCGAACTCATTCGGTATAGCGATTGTGGTCCCACGCTGCGCCGCTGGACCCAGCCCGTATCAATCAGCCGTTTGAGGTGCCGCGAGACAGTGGACTGTGGAGACTGAATGGCGGCTGCCAATTCGCCAACGGCCAGCTCGTATTGGTCCAAGAGAACTAAGAGTCGAAGCCGTGATGCATCGTGCAGCCCACCAAGTCGCTCAAGAAGCGACGAGGCAGCGGACGGTGATGTGAGTGTCATTGACCCTGCGTCAGACGCATTGTTGGTCCTGGTACGACGCCAATATCACGTAGCGCGTTTTGAACATCCACGTCTTGAGGATC
>JABJQE010000036.1 GCA_018663565.1 Phycisphaerae bacterium | reverse complement strand
AGCCCCGATGATGACCCCGCTCAGCATCTTCGATTGCTCGCGAACCTCGCTGGCGCTGTTGAACAAAATGGATTCATGGAACGCTGGAATGCCGCAACCGGACCAGCCGAACTCAAAACCGCCCTGCTACGAAGTGAGCACAGCCTGACACTTACCATTACGCCGGGCACACCAGCTGGCAATTGGATCGGCCGGTCCATCGCATCGCTTGCATTACCTGACGATATTTTAGTAGCCTTGGTCTACCGTGGCGGAGACCGACTGATCCCAACTGGCCGAACAACATTCGCCGCGCAGGATCGCGTCATTGTCATCGGCGAACCTGAACACATCACACAGCTCCGAGCTGATCTCGGCTTGGACGCACCACCCACAGACTGATTGGACTCCCGCACATGAGCACTGATGCAACCAAAGTTGTGAGCCCTCCAAAGACCATGACATCCCCTCCGGGCGGTACATGGATGACCATGCTGGACGGCATTCTGTTGATCTTGCTTGGCGTGTTCCTCGTCATCCCGTCGGAAACTGCCCACGACATGTTGATTCGTGGTCTTGGCATTCTGCTCTGCGCCGCCGCGATTACAGTCGGCGCGAGACTCTGGATGAGCACGAAGAGCAGGAACTTCGGCCCAGTCGCATGGCTCGCCTGCATTATTCCATTCGTCATTGGCATCATTCTGCTGATATGGCCGAAACAATCACTCGAAGCAATTGCAGTAACAGTTGGCGTCGTTGTTCTGATACGCGGCATTATTGAAACGGCCATTGGGCTTTCCAATCGCAATCAGCGAGGATGGGAATTCTGGCTCGTCCGCGGACTCGTAACGATCGCGCTTGGCATCTTCTTCATGGCCTTCCGAAGCTGGGCTGCCTACCTACTGCTCATCCTGCTTGGTATTGATCTCATCTCTCGCGGCGCCACCGGCGTCTCGATGGCCAAGCAACTTCGCAAGCACCAGTAGTCAATACACCCGAGCACGCAGCCGAGCAGCAAGCTTGGGGCACATCGCTTCAAGTTGTTCACACTGCCGAAGCGCCCCGATCATGCTGCCCTTGCTCAGGTGTGATCGACCAAGCCAATACTGCGCCTCTGCATCTTTCGGATTGAGTTCGATCGCCCGTTCAAGCGATTTAATCGCTCGATCAAATCGGTCGCGAGCAAAGTCAATCTGCCCGGACACTGTCCAAGAAGCCGCTCGTTCGGGCCGCAACTCAATTGCTGCCTGAATGGCTACGTCGGCCTCTGTAATCTCACCGTCGCAAAGACGTGCCCGGGCAATATGTACATGGACACGTACGAAGGATGGATCGGCAGCAAGCGCTTCACGCCAAAATGCCATGGCCTGATCCGAGTTACCCAGGTCATGATGAACAAGACCGAGCAGTTCGCACGCAGGAGCCCGCCGTGACGGCCACTCCATGTAGTTGTCGAGGATTTCGATCGCCTCAAGCCCTCGGCTGGCACACCGCAAAACTCGGGCGGCGAGGATTCGCGGCCGCGTCGCGTCCGGGTAGTCATCCATCAAGACCCGCAAGACCTGTATCGCCTCGCCCCACCGTTTGAGCCGGCCAAGTACAAGACCCATGTTGAATTGAGCCCGACGCTTTTGGCCGGGCATCTTGCACGCCCGCGTGAATGCATCGATCGCATCATCAAGTCGACCTTGCTTGGCATGAAGTACGCCAAGATTGATCAGCGATGGCAGATGCTGTTGGTCTAGGGCTAGTGCCGCAAAGAAAGCTGCCTTCGCCTCGTCGTGACGACCGGCAGCAGCGAGCAGGTTGCCATAATTGAAGTGAAGCGGGACGCTCCTTGTCACAACCCGTATGGCCTCAGCGAAGGCCTCCATTGCTGCTACCTGATCGTCGACTTGAAGTGTCGCGGCCGCGAGACCAGTATGGGCCCCTGCCATATCGGGCACACGCTCTAGTGCGGCGCGGTACTGCGGGATGCTCTCTTCAGGGCGGCCAGACTTCATCAGTGTGTAGCCCAGACATGCCATCACCCGCGCGGACCGAACTGTACTTTGTTCGGTGTCCGCCGAGATCGCGTGCTCAAATGCTGCAGGTGCGGACTGCCAACTCGCTCGGCGAATCAACTCGACACCGTACATATACCACTCGTTCATGCCGGCAGATTGGTCTGGTGGCAACACTTCGAGCCCGGGAGCCGCCACGTCTGACTCTTCCAGCTGGTTCTCCCGAATCAGCTGTTCAAACTCCAAGTCGGTCGCTTTGACAGCCCCAGATCCGCCAAGCTCAAGGATGAGGCTCTCGGAAAGAGAATCATCAGGCGACGATTCGGTTTCGCCAAGCTGATCGTCATAACTGTGCGTTGATTCCATTGCGCCCTTTCAAACTCCATCATCCCAACGAGCAGTATCAGTAGGTCAATCCGCCCATGTCAACCCTCAAACCTCATCGGGAGGCCATGAATGACGAAAGGGATGCCCCACCGGGGTGCTTCTCACCGTGATCGCCCCCGCTAGGAGCCCACAGCATGAGTTTCCAGTTCCACGACGACACACCTCCCATCGTAACCATTCCGGACCCTGAGTCGTCCCCCCGAGCCCACAGCCCGCTGGACAGTGGGACAGATTTGCCCGAAGCAGCACATACGCTGCTCAAACAACTCGCTGCCTGGGACCCTGCTTCAGCCCGCCATTGCGGACGTGTCGCCGCGGCTGCGACTTCACTTGGCCACTGGCTTGGACTTGATGCAGACACACTCAAGCGGCTTCGACTTGCGGCCTATCTGCATGACATTGGCAAGCTACGTACGCGACGAACCATCCTGCAGAAACCCGATCGTTTGACTGATGAGGAGTACGCCGAAATCAGGTCGCACGCTGCCACGGGTGCTGAGATTCTTCGGTCCGATCCGACCTTTGACGACATCGTTGACATCGTCCACTTCCACCATGAGCGGTGGGATGGGGATGGATACCCAACTGGTCTTGATAGCACAGACATCCCCCTTGAATCACGCATCATCGCCGTGGTTGACACATGGGACGCCATCACCGCCATGCGATCCTACGAGCGTCGCCGACCCGAATTCCTTTCACTCTCCGAGATACGCCGATGCGCCGGATCACAATTCGACCCCGACATCGCCGGTGCCTTCATTGAAATGGTCTTTGACCGCCTCCAGTCACAACGACACTGCGCCTAAGCACACCTCGTAGAGTGCTACCATGGGGCGGCTCTTTGCCCCGGTAGCTCAGTTGGATAGAGCGGAGCTTTCCTAAAGCTCAGGTCGTAGGTTCGAATCCTGCCCGGGGTGTTGTTCGGCATTTGCAGCAGCGAATGCCCTGCTGTTCCGACCAACACGTAGCCCCCTCTTCCGCTGCTGCAAAAAGGGAACTTCAATGACTCAGTCCGCTCCCCCGCGACGAGTCCGCGACCCGATACCCCTGAGCCAACTCCTCAAACGCAGCAGTTTCCTTCGCAATCCAGTCAGCATCACGCCCAAGCTCACCAGCAAGCAATTCAGCCACGTCCCGAGCACACTCCCCCGCAGCTCGCGCATCGAGCAACAACGCTCGCGTCCGCCGCGACAAGACATCCTCAACGCGTAAGGCCTGCTCGTGCCGCGCCGCATGCACGACAGCACCGCGTAGATAGGGCAATCGCTCATGCAGAAGTTCATGCCCGCGATCTACTTCATCACACACTGCCATCACTTCTGAGCAATCGGCCCCATACACCCGCAGCCAGTTCTGGTCTGGCATTGCATCATCTTCCCGATCGAGCCACCCGCGTAACCGGAGAGATTCTGTCACGCACGCTCCGCGATCAAGACCACCCACATCAATCGCATGATCCATCACATCGTCCGCCATCTTGCGATAGGTCGTCCACTTCCCACCGATGATGCTCACAAGACCATGCTGCGAAACCAGCACCTCATGTTCCCGTGAGATCTTCTTCGTAGCCTGCCCTTCATGCCGCACCAACGGGCGCAAGCCCGCAAACACACAAAGAATGTCATCGCGTGTGGGATCCCGATCGAGATATCGAGCCGCATTCCGCAGGATGAACTCCACCTCATCATCCATTGCTCGAGGCTCCATGATTGGCTCCGGCGCCAACGCATCGGTCGTGCCCACCAAGCACCGTTCGTGCCACGGAATCACAAAGAGTACTCGGCCGTCGTCGGTATGCGGCACCATGATGGCAGTATCACCAGCAAGAAATGACTGATCCAATACCAGGTGTACACCGCGGCTTGGAGCCACCACTGACTCGGCCTGGGCATCATCCATCCGCCTCACAGAGTTGGCGAACACACCCGTCGCGTTCACCACAACCTTCGCGTGGGCCATATGCTCGTTGCCCAATTCGCCATCCTTGAACCGAACACCACATACGTGCCCGTCCTCATCGTGCTCGAGCCCTATGACGGCGGCACGATTGACCATTACCGCACCAAGATCCCGAGCAGTCCGGACGAGTGTGGTGCACATTCGTGCATCGTCAAACTGCCCATCGTGATATTCCGTACCACCATCGAGCCCATCAGATTCAAGATTCGGAATCGCCGCAAGCGTCTCATCTACATTCAGGCTGCGTGACTTCGCCAAGTTGAGTTTGCCCGCAAGCAAGTCATAAAGCTTGAGACCGATTCCATAAAACGGCCCCTCCCACCACTTGTACCGCGGCACAACAAAGGCCAGATTCGTGACCAAGTGCGGCGCATTCTGATACAGAAGGCCACGCTCGTGCAGGGCCTCACGAACAAGTGAAATATTCCCTTGCTGGAGATACCGCACGCCGCCATGTACCAATTTCGTAGAACGACTACTTGTTCCACTCCCAAAATCAGCCTGTTCAAGCAGCAGTGTCGAATACCCGCGAGATACTGCATCGAGAGCGACACCAAGGCCGCTTGCGCCACCACCAATCACAATGACATCAAATCGTCCATTCGTTGTGGCGGCCAATACTTCATTTCGCATCCGCGTCATCCTCCTTGGCCCACCCTCGAACTCGGTCTACTGCGCGTTGCCACCATTGCAGCTTCTTGAGCCGGTGATCAGAATCGACATTCGGATCAAATCGACGGTCGAGTGCCCAGTGTCCAGTGATTTCATTCACCGATGAATACACGCCCGCTCCCAAACCTGCCATGGCCGCCGCTCCCCAGGCCGTTGCCTCAAGCATATTCGGCCGAAGAACGGATGCATCAATGACATCGGATTGCATTTGCATCAGAAGATCACTCGCCGCAGCACCACCATCAACTCGAATCTCTCTGAGTGACAGACCAGCATCTTGTTCCATGGCTATAAGCACATCACGTACGCTCCACGCAATGCCTTCGAGCGTCGCGCGGGCAATATGAGCGTCGGTAGTCCCACGCGTCATGCCGAAGATTGCAGCCCGTCCCCATGCGTCCCACTCTGGCGCGCCAAGACCTGCGAATGCCGGCACCATCACGACCCCATCGGTATCTGGCACAGAAGCCGCCAACGCGTTGACATCTACAGCAGAATCAATAATTTTGAGCCCATCCCGCAGCCACTGAATAGAAGCGCCACCCATGAAGACACTGCCCTCGAGCGCATAGGTCGGGGACTCTCCCTCGAGTTGCCAGGCCACAGTCGACAACAAGCCATGGCTGCTTTGAGACTTCTGATGCCCCGTATTCATCAATAGAAAGCAGCCCGTTCCATAGGTCGCTTTGACATCTCCGGTCTGTATACATCCCTGACCAAACAAGGCGGACTGCTGATCACCGATCAATCCATGCACACGCAGCCCGTCATAGCCGGCGACCGCGCCAAAGTCACCATTGCATGGCACCACTTCTGGCAAAAGCGACGGGGGAATATCAAAATGTGCGAGCAAGTCCTCATCCCAACACATGCGGTTGATATCAAACAACATGGTCCGCGACGCATTACTGACATCGGTGGCATGAGTTTCGCCCTGTGTGAGGCACCACAACAGCCAGCACTCAATAGTGCCACACGCCAAGTGCCCCGCTCTCGCGGCAGACCGGCTTCCGTCTACGTGGTCAAGCACCCACTTGATCTTGCTCGCTGAGAAATAAGGGTCCAAGACAAGCCCAGTTCGATCTGCCACAAGATCAGCCACCCCCGGCTGATCGTGAAGCGCCTCCATGGATTCGGTCGTCCGTCGATCTTGCCAGACAATGGCGTTGTAAATTGGCTGGCCAGTACGGCGGTCCCACAGAAGCACAGTTTCTCGCTGATTTGTAATTCCAATGCCAATGATCTCATCAGCCCGCCGACCAAGCTGCTTGACCACTTGCCCCAGCGTCTGCAACTGAAGATCACGAGTCTCTATGGGGTCATGCTCCACCCATCCAGCCTGCGGAAAGCACTGCGTAAGTTCTACTTGCGCACATGATTGAATCTGCCCCGCAAGATCAAACGCCACGGTACGACAACTACTCGTCCCCGAATCGATCGCCAATAGAATTCCCACTTGATCCTTCTCCCATATGACATCAGGGCACCGCAACACCAGAATTGATACGCGTGACCACCATACAAAATATCAATTTTTTCACAAGCCACTGTCAATGCGAACACTACGCAAATGAGCCACAACAACTCCTCCCAAATACACCCGACACATAGCACGCCGAAGTGCCTATTCCACAGTCGTTTCCAACGCTTTTCACCATCTGAGCGTGCAAAGGTCGTGGACAAATGGTGGCTACAGAGTTTGCTCCCTTTGCAAAGTTTTTTCAGTTAGTTTCAAGGTTGGACAGTAAAGAGATCCGATAAAGAATGCGGAGACTGATTGCAGTTCCCATATTCCGGGAAAAGACTTCCTTCTCTTCTCTTCCGTCACCTCCAAGCTTCGCGGCTTGGAGGTGATTTT
>JABJQE010000275.1 GCA_018663565.1 Phycisphaerae bacterium | reverse complement strand
TCCCCCACCAACAACCCACCACCCCACAGCACCTCCGTATTCACGGGGGTGTTGTTGTCATGTAACAACGACCTGATCCCGGAGGGTGTTTCAGCCAGATGCCCATCGTCGGCGAATAGCCAGGAGGACCAGCACCAGCAAGGGGACAAGAGTGATGAAAACCTGTGTCAGTACACTGCTGCTGCCCTCGAACAAGGAGAGGCTGTGATTCGACAAGCTGTGGAGACCGATCGCAATGAATATGTTGTTCGACAGAAGGAATATGCCTGCGAAGGCAAGTCCGCCAGCAAGCCGAGCTACCTGAAGGCCAAAGATCTTCTGCACCGAAAGATCATGCGCAAAATCGTGTGGAAGATGAGACACGGCAAAGAGAATGCTGGAGAGAATGATCGCCCAAGCGAGCGCCTTCCCGAAGGTCCACTTCATTCGGTGAACCAGCAGCAGGACAACCTGTGACATCACGAATGCGCGCCAGAACACCTCCTCGTACAAGGCATTCCCAAGCATCTGGCCCGTAACCGTATTGCTGATCGTCTTTACGATTCGGCCGTGCCAGGCGGGGTCAAGCGAGATGTCATCAAGATGAGTCAGCATGAAGAACATCTGAGCGACAATCCAGGTGCAGAGCACCCAGACGACCGCGGGAAGAAACCGTAGGCGGATCAGGCCGAAGTCATTGCAGCGAAGTCGTCCAACCAGTACCAGCAGAAGGCCCATGATGATGAAGTTTGGAACGTAGTTCAGAAATGTCGGCACAATGACATACCCGGTCGCAGCGGGCAGCGATGGTAGAAGTTCTGAAGGCGTCGCTACGAGGTTTCCGAGATAGACCAGCACCATATACATGACGATGGCCAGCACGAGAAACCACAGCGACGCAGGCCGGACGGATTGGATCCATGCTTGCACACCTCGGTTGACAGTTTCATTCGCCTGCATCGACAGTATCCTACTCAACGAACCCCCACCACCCCACAGCACCCCCGTATTCACGGGGATGTTGTTCTTTAGATTGGCGTGCATTGCGTCTGAATTAGCCACCGGAACAACCGATTCGCCATTCTGCGACCCCGCCAGTAGCCACGACAATAGCCACGCCAACGGGCGCAACCCGCCGCAGCGTGCCGCACGCAATCAGAGCGACGAGCCACTGACGTTTCCCGGCGTAAGTGATTGTGATTCAGCCACCAAAGACAACGCCGCGCAAGCAAGCGCGGCGTCGTGCGAAAGAGCCACCCAGCGGACTCGAACCGCTGACCTGAGCTTTACGAAAGCTCCGCTCTGCCAACTGAGCTAGGGTGGCGTGATGTAGGGCAGGATACAGGCTCAGGAACCGCTCGCTGCTGCGGTGGCGGGTACACCCGCACCGCGGTTCATCGCACCGTACAGACGCGCTGCCGCGTCGGCTGTGTCTCCGCGAGCTGCAGTGATGAACTTACGAAGGTCTGCAACTTGTCGTGAGGAGACTCGGTCGCCAAATCGACGAACAGAGGCCGCCGCAAGATCCAAGAGCGATACCTGTTGCCATTCATCTGTGCTTGCGAGCGCCGCATCGATCAGGGACTGCTGGGCAGCGCCGTCGTTAATCAATGCGAGCACCTCGGCCACTTGCAACTGAGCAGGACCCGAAGTGGATTCGACTGTTCGCTCAAGCTGAGCCTTGGCTTCATTCACATCAAGTCCGGCTGGGCGGGCCATGGCTAAGTCACGCAGCGCGGCAACCGCTTCAGCTGTATAGAAGCGCCGATCGGAATCGTCCATTGGAGAGGCAACGCCAAGTGATGTCACGCTATGGGTGAAAGCATCGTCAGATGCGGATGCCCGCAGGACACCAACGCCTGGCAGACCAGCCGTCATGGTGCGGGCGTGGGTCAACTCGTCGTCAGGGACGACCAGAATGGCCGGCGTATCAGTCTTCACAAGGGCTTCGACAATGGTCAGCCCACTATTCGTGTCGCCCATGACATACGCGATATCCATGGCATCAGCAGCTCGGCTCGCGACAACTGCGTCCCAGTTGTCACCCTCGGCTGACACGTCATAGCCAAGTGACTCAAGGCGAGACGCAGCAGCAAGTCGTGCTTGTGGTGATCCGCCAATCACGATGGCCTGGCGGCCAGCGCCTCCGTACACAGCCGAGCCAAGGAGTGGAATCACACGAGCGCTACCAGGAAATGCCTTGGTTGGCATGGCCCGAGCCACCACCAACGCGGCGTCATATCGAACACGCTGATCGGGGTAGGCGAGTGCCTCGGTAATGGCTTCGCGGCCAGAACCGCCGATAAGGCTTGATGCTCCACCAGTCAACGACAAGGCGTGCAACGCATCGCGAGCCATTGCGGCGTCGTTCTGGTCAATCGCCATGAGTAGCACGTCGCGAGCGACCGCTGGCCCATTGACGGTGGCGTGGAAGCTTGGGCTTCGCTCAAGATCTGGAACCGGCAGGACCACATCGCGTTCGCCGAGTCGGTTCTCCAAACGAAGATTTCCAGCGACAAAGGTTGCCAATGCCGTTGAATCGTGTGGGCTGAGGAGGCGAGCTTCATTCGCTTCGCGAATGGCCATGACTGGCCAGTAGAGATCCGTGGGCACGTACTGGCTGACCAGCCCGCCGTGATGATCCCATGCCCAGATATTTTGCATGCCTTCGGTTTCGCCGCTCTGGCCATCTACCAGGGTGGGACGAGCGCGAAGGTGTTCCATTTCTCGCAAGTAGTCTTCGGCCATTTGAACGTGCAGGCCCGCAAGGTTGATTGACTCTGGATCGTCCCATCCGAGTCGCTGAATGGCGCGACGAGCTGCAGATCCAACAACGTCAGTTGCCTCTTCGTCGCGGGAGACCCGCACGAGTGCAGCGGCTGCATGGGGGTATCCAATATCAGCCAACGCATTGATAATGATCACTTGATACCGATCATCAACATGCGGCAAGGCAGTTGCCAATGGCAACACGGCTTCACGGCCGAGAGCCGGAAGGGTATTGGTCACACCGAGACTAATCTCAGCTGGAGTTGAAGGGTCATTCAATGCCCGCAACATGGGCGGCACGGCGTACTCGCCTGCCTCAACCAAACGCCCGTGAGCGAGCGTTCTTGCACGGCGTGTACCGCCGAGCATCGTGATGGCTTCTTGAATGCGGTCATTGTTTTGCGCACGATCAAGGCGGCCACGCTCAACGTGTGACTCAATCTTGGCCGCGATAGTCTCGAGTTCGGGCACTTCCCGCGCCCAACGCAAAGCCACGGGCAGCCGATCTCGCATACGAGGGTTCTCGTCAACGAGTTCGGCGAGGGCCTCATCGCTCAAGCCGCTGTTCAGGAGCGCCTCACCATTGGCTTCAGCCAGAGGTACCTGCGCGGTCAACGCGTAGTGCACGAAGTCTTCGAGCATCTCCGAGGGAGCCGTATCGGCCGCAGCGATTGCTGGTTGTGGGAGGCACAGGGTCATTCCGAGCAGAAGCAAGGCGGCACCGAGTCGAGTACGCGTGAACATAAATACTGGCTCCAAGATCATCTGACGGCCCGAATGGCCGCATTTTCGCCCCATGGACAGAAGGTGAAGTCGACGAGGATAGTCGGCATGAGAAGGGGCGGCAAGCGATCATCGGGCGTGATTGCAAGAGCATTCTAAACAGTGCCCCCATCGGCCCCGTGATAGGGATTCGAGTGGTATCCTTGCCATCGCTATCGGTGCCATGGGAAGTGTGGTGAAAGACCACCGCGGACGCGCCGCCGTAACGGGATTGGGACCTTGTCCCCGACATCCACAATGAGCCGCTGCCACCCGTGTTTCGGGGGGACAGGAAGGCAGGATGATGACCCCGGAGCCGGAAAACCTGCTCGGTAGCACGTTTCGCCACAGGACCCTCGCGAATGGGGTCGGCAGCGTCTGCTCGCCATTGCTCTTGGCGTGCCTTCCTGCTGAACACACTCCCCCACTCGCTTGGACAGAAATCGGAGCCGTTCCACGCGACCTGGAACGTTTTTGGAAGGCACAGTCGACATGGCTGGACTGATTGGATTGGGGCTTGCATCTCTTGTGTCAGTCGGCACGCCGTGGGCGGACACCCTTGTGTCCTATGACGCAGGTCAAGGAGGATCACCAGGCTACGACGAGCCGCTCGCCACGCTTGGCCCGCCCGAGCGATGTACTGGCGAGGGCACATCGACGCCGTTGGTCGTATCGCCCTACTCGCCTGCATGGACTCCCAGCGAGGTAGTTTCGATCGGGCTTGGTGGATCGCTCACGCTGTCCTTCGCCGAGCCAATCCAAGACGACCCGAGCAACCTATGGGGAATAGACCTGATCGTATTTGGCAACGCCGGACTGATTGACATGGCCTTTCCCACAGGCGTCTGCGGCGGTCTCTTTGGCGGCGATGGCGGTCTCATCGAACTGAGCCTGGACGGCGTAAACTGGATCACAGTGCCAGCGACCGATGCCGACGGACTCTGGCCCACGATGGGCTGGATAGACGCTGGCCCGTATGACGCGGCTGAGGGCACACAGCCAACGGACCCCACAATTCCAATGAACCCATCACTCACCCTCGGGGACATCAACGGAATCACCTACGAAGAACTGATTTCACACTACGACCGAAGCGCAGGCGGCACGGGCATTGACATCGGCGCACTTGGAATGAGCAGCGTGCAGTTTGTGCGAATCACCGTGCCAACCGACGCCTTTCTTGCCATTGAGATTGATGCCATCGTCGACGCCGGCCCCAACACCGACCCCAGCGGCGACAGCGTCGTAGGCGTAGACGACCTCCTGATTGTGATTGCCGGATGGGATGACTCACATCACTCTGGTGATGTCAATCATGACGGAACTGTCAACGTGAATGATCTGCTCGTCATCTTGGAGGCATGGCAGTGAACAGACGCGGATTCACACTGATTGAGGTGCTCATCACGGTGGCCATCATTGGCATCTTGATGGGCCTTGCGCTACCGGCGATGGATCGAGCGGCGGCAGCGACGCAGCGAACGCACTGCCGTACCAATCTCCGGCAAATGAGCAGAGCTGCCATTCAATACGCGATTGAAAATGACGGCCGCTTCCCGCCCGGTGTGTTGTACGGATCAGATGCAGATGCCATGAGCGGGGATGTTCGCGCATGGGACTGGCATCGCGATGCGAGTGATCGCGTCCGGCCCGGCACGCTCTGGAACTACACCGACATGAATGAGCCAAGCGGCGTGCTCAGCTGCCCAACAGCCATTGGTCTGGATGCCGCGTGGCAGGGCGACCGCGCCACGGGGTACAACTACAACGTGGCCTTCATTGCCGCCGAAGCTCGTATGGCGTGGAGCGGCGACGAAGGGCTCGGCGCGTGGGACCTGCTTATCGAAAAACCAAACCTCGATGGGCTGACCGACCTGCGGTATGCGCAGTGCCACCGAAGTGGAACCACCGCCTTGTTTGGAACTGGTGGCCGATTGGGCGGCACCAATAAGTTCATGCGATCGCCGGCCAACACCGGCGGCGGTTACGACACGGCGTACGCCGGCGGGCAATCGTTCCCGGGTGGCACGAGTAACGTCGGATGGGTAGACGGACATGTCTCCAAAAAGTCCCACGCCTTCAAAGGTCAACACTGGAACGACCTCCCCGCCTGGCTTCGCGACACGCTGGGCTGGCCAGCCAATGGGTTTCTCTCAGATGATGCGCGAGCCTATGATCCCCGGTAACGCCAATGTCTGAGCAGATCAACGACCCACGCCCAGCCCGATCACGCCCAAAGCCAATGGTGAATCGGTGCGTGTGTCATGAGGTGCCCTTTCAAGAGATCCTCGCCTGGTCAGACCAGCGTGAGCACACCACGCTCGAAGACATACGAAAGCACTTTGGATGCGGCGGAAGCTGTGGCATGTGCAAGCCCTATCTGCGTGAGGTCCTTGACACCCGAGAGACGAGCGTGCCGCTGCGATTGCCCTCTGAGAAGGATCAAGAGAATTGAAACTGTTAGGTTGGTGTGATGGCCGCACTCATTGACTTGGATACTGCGATCGATCGCACCACTGAAGGTGTCCTGACGATCGACCGGACCGAAACTGTCTCGCTCGCTGCCGCATCCGAACGCGTGCTCGCGGCCGATGTGGTCGCCGACCGTGACTTGCCCCCATTCAATCGCGCCGCGATGGACGGGTATGCCTATGACCACGATCACGCGGCCACGAGCAGGCCGGTGTGCGGCCACATTCAAGCCGGCGATCCCATGCAGGTTGATGTGTCCCCTGGACACTGCGTCGGCATTGCCACTGGCGCACCAGTGCCACCGAGTTGTAATACCGTTGTGCCACACGAACTAACTGACCGAAGCGACCCATTGACGATCACTGCCGATGCGCCTCCACGCGGGGGCAATATTCATCCCCAAGCTGCCGACGCGGCCAACGGGCAAATCCTCATCAACGCCGGACAATTGCTCTCATCTGCGGAGGTGGGCATTGCCGCCATGGCGGGCTGCGAGTCGCTCTTAGTTCGTGCCAAACCCCAGGTCACACTGCTCACAAGCGGAGACGAAGTCGTAGGAACTGGTATCGAACCGGCAGCGCATCAAATACGCAATTCGAACCATCCAATGATCAGTATGCTCGCGGAACGGGCCGGTGGCGAACTCAATCAACACCATCATCTAGCCGATGACCCGAATGCCCTAACCGCCGTACTTGAGCATGCGGCCGACTCCGCCGATGTCATCGTGACAACAGGCGGCATCAGTGCTGGCAAACATGATTTTCTCCCTGATGCATTTGAAAAACTGGGCTGCCACTGGCGTATTGCTGGCGTCGCCATAAAGCCTGGCAAACCGATTCGAGTCGGGCGACTCCAGGACTGCGTCGTCGTGTGCCTTCCTGGAAACCCAGTGTCATCTCTTGTTGCGGGGGCAATATTCCTCGCACCGATCATTCGCGCACTCGTTGGACTCACTCCAGGCCCGCGGTGGCGGTCCGTTCGATTGACCGAAACGGTACGGAGCAATCCGCATCGAACCCTCCTCCGACCCGCTCACACACCGACCTCCTCCACCGTGTCGATCCCAACCTGGCAAGGGTCCGGTGATCTCGCCCACCTCGCCGGAACCCGAGGCATCGTTCGCCTGCCCCTTG
>JABJQE010000035.1 GCA_018663565.1 Phycisphaerae bacterium | reverse complement strand
GTGGTCGTGGTGTCAGCCATATGGTGAACCTGGGGGGCGGGTCGATCCTGAACAAGGTGTCTAGTATACGCCTCCGCCGCATTGCACTGTGGCATGGAGGAGCTTCAGGCATGACACAGGTGACAACAATGCAGCGTTCGCAGAGTGATGGCGGTAGCCGCGGGAGTGGATGCCGAATTCTTGCTGCAGGCTTTGGCGCAACAACCCTGATGTGGCTATTGAGTTACCTCGCGATCTTGATTCCTGGCCCGATCGTCGGCGAGTTCTTGTTCGGTTTGGCAGTCCTATCGCTTGTTGGTGGTGGGCTTGTGGCCGGGCGAAGCGATCGGGGTCTTGGTCAGACAACCACTCGCCCCGGGTCGGGGTTGCTTCAAGGCCTGTTCGTTGGGCTGGTGTCGGCCATTTTGAACCTCCTGGTCGTCGTGAGCTTGCTCAAGAGTGAGATGGCAGGTGGGATGGGGTGGATCGTCGGCATTCTGGATGGATGTCTTATCGCTGGGGGTATTGGTGGCCTTGTTGGTGGCAGTATGAAACCGTGGCGGACCAATGGAAACTGGCTGACTATTTTTTGCTGGGTTGCTGCCGGGCTCACTTTCTTCATGATTGTGACTGGCGGCGTTGTGACTGGGTTTGAGGCGGGTCTTGCGGTGCCGGATTGGCCCAATTCGTACGGCCACAACATGCTCTTGTATCCGCTCTCTGAAATGGTGGCCGATCCGGAAAGTGGTGTCTTCTTCGAGCACGCGCATCGATTGACTGGCATGTTTGTTGGATTGACTGCGCTCGTGCTGTGTATCACGCTTTGGATTGCAGACATGCGGATGTGGGTGGGAATGTTGGGCCTTGTAGTGTTGGTACTGGTCATTATGCAGGGCGTTCTGGGTGGACTTCGTGTGACTGGCGTACTCACGATGAGCCAAGACGCCGCAGACCTCTCGCCAAGCACGATGCTGGCAATTGTGCACGGCGTGCTTGCGCAGGTATTGCTTGCGATTATGGCTGTAGTCGCGGCGGTGACCAGTACGCGATGGCTTCGGGGTGAAGTGTCAATTGGAAGTGGTCGGCTTCCCACAGATCGGCAACTTGCCATCGTCTTGTTGGTGTGTCTCTTGATTCAACTTGGCCTTGGTGCTGCGTACCGTCATCTTGGCACCGATCTTGGAACGCGATCGCCCGCAGCGAATCATGCATTGCTTGGTCATATCGTGATGGCTGTCATGGTGGCCATCATGGGCGTATTCGTTGGACTCCGCGCGAGTGGTATGGAAGGGCGTGATCGCGTCTTTGTGTGGCTTGGCCGCACGCTGCTGATTAGTATTGGTGCGCAGATCTTGCTTGGAATCGCAGCTGTTGCAGCGGTCATGATGCGGCCAGAGGCGGGGACTACTGCGGATGTGCCGGCGTGGGAGGTACTGCTGACAAGCGCTCACCAAGCAAATGGCGCGTTGCTCCTGGCATTGAGTTTGCTCTTGGTGGCCTGGTACCACCACGCGTTTGAGCCGCCGAGCAAGGTGCCTGCATGAGCGAGCCACCCATCGAGCTCGAGCCGGACAATCACTTTGATCCGCCGGATCTCCCAGGCAATGTGGCGATGTTTGTATCCGATGAAGCAGCGATCGACGCGGCGATTCGTGAACTGCACATCGCTGCTGACGCAGCGGTGCAAGCACGGGGCCGCTTTCATCTTGCTGTATCAGGCGATGTGAGTCTTGAGCCGATGTGGGCCAGAATGATGATCGATCCAGATCTTCGGCTGTTTCCCTGGCCGCAGACTCATTTGTGGTTTGCCGCTTTGGCGACCGATCACGAATCAACCCTGATGCGCATACAGGAATCACTCATCCTTCCTTCTGGGATTCCTGAGGAGAATGTGCATGCCCCGCTCAATGCAGAATCTGATGAGCCGTCGCCCATCGATCACGATAGTGTTGCTCGCCCGCTCGATGCAGTTGTGCTGAGCGACGCACAACTCACATCTCCGCCAGATGAATACAGTCTTCTGCGGACCGCTCGCACTCTGCGGGTCATGGGATTGAGTCAACCATTCGAACTCTGCCAAGATCTCGCAGAACTTGCTCGCACTCATACAGGTGATCTTCGGTGGTATCTCATTGGCGCTTAGTGGGTCGCGAGGAATTCTTCGAGCATCACAACCGCCGCAAATGCATCAGACCCCGGTCCCGTGGGTTGCCCGCGGCGGCGTGTTTCGGCCTCGAATGAGGTGAGCCGCTCGTCTTGATAATGAATAGGAAGCTTGCAGATCGCATCGACGGCCTCGCCGAAAGAACGACTGATCGCCGCCCGTGGCCCCTCAGAATCATCCATATTCAGTGGTAGCCCAATCACAATGGCATCGGCGCCGTGTGCATTGGCGGCATCCGCGACGGCTCGGACAAGTGCTTCGCCGCGAGCAATGTAGAGCGTCTCAATTGGAAAGGCTGAGCCGGTTTCAGTGTCGCCGGTTGCGAGCCCAGTTCGTTTGTCGCCAAGATCAACTGCGAGCAGTCGCATGTGCTACCGCCAAGTCTCGTCGATGATGCCGTGGAGGTCCTTCACACGCTGCACTTGATCTTTCGGGCAAACGAGCGTGGCCCGCGGTGTGTGCACAATGACTAGGTCTTCGCAGCCAATTGTGGCGATCAAGTGGTCTGGATCTTCGCTAATGCTGATGACGTTGGAAGAACCAAGATGTGTGGCTGCGCCGAACGATCGATTGCCGTCGCTGTCAGGATCAACCGTTTCGCCAGCGGCCGTCCAACTGCCCACATCAAGCCACTCGACATCCATCGGAACAGTGCATACTTCGATGTGTTTGTCCTGGGAGGCGGGTTCCATGATGGCGTAATCCACGCTCACCTTTGGGAGTGTGGGGTAGACGCGTGCGAGCACCTCGCCACCCTCCGGGGTATTCCATGCGGCGGCAATTGTTCGCATGCCTGCAGCTGATTCGGGCACAAGTCTCTCAAGCGCGTCGAGATAGCCTCGGGCCGAAAAAACAAACATGCCTGAGTTCCATTTGAATCGACCTGAATCCACATAGGTTTGGGCGGTCGCCTCGTCTGGTTTTTCCACGAATCGGACCGTGGTGCAGGCCGGTTCGTGGCCGGAAATCGAGTCGCCGAGTTCGACGTATCCAAAGCCCGTCGCTGGGAAAGTGGGTTCGATGCCGAATGTGACCATGCGGCGTGGGTCTTCCTCGACCAGCGCGAAGCCAGTCTTGATGCAGGCTGCGAATTGTTCTTGGGGCGTAATGAGATGGTCCGCCGTGAGCACGGCGAAGACGGCGTTGGGGTCAGTCAACATCAGCACCGCCGCGGTCAAGGCGATGGCGTTCACGGTGTCGCGCGGGCACGGCTCGCCAATCAGCCGGTTCGGATCAAACTCATTGAGATCTTCAAGGATGAGATCGCGATGCGATTCCCCCGTGCAGATCCATTGCTGGCTTGGCGGAACCAGGCCATCGAGTCTGCTCGCCGCGTGCCAGAGCAGGCTCTTGCCTTGAACGAGTGGCACCATCTGTTTGGGGCGGCCGGCTCGGCTCATCGGCCACAGCCTCGTTCCGCTACCGCCGGCCATGATCATTGCGTGCTGCATAGTGTGAAGGGTAGTGCACAGGCCGTCATGTTTGATGGAGCGGGCGAGATGGCGGTGTCCTAGCCCCCTCACGAATTCGACGCCACGGTCCTCACGCCGGCAACACACCGAAACCGGGTACGCTTCGTGTGTGCTCGCACGAATCACCGGACAACTTGTTGGCATTGCTGATGGCCGAGCCCAGATTGCCGTGGGCCCCATGGTTATCGATGTGATGGTGCCTGGGAGTGATATTGAATCGCTTGAGCGACGGCGTGGCCAGGACATTGAGTTTCACACCATGTTGGTGCTCGAAGCGATTGGGCAAGGCTCTTCGATGGTGCCACGGCTGCTCGGATTCGCCTCGGCTCATGATCGAGCGTTCTTTGAACTCTTTACGACTGTCAAGAATATTGGCCACCGCAAGGCCCTCAAAGCCCTTCAGATGCCCGCCGCTGAGATCGCCGCTGCCATTGTTCGGCGGGATACCGCCACCCTCGTTGGCCTGCCCGAGATTGGAAAGCGCACGGCAGAGACCATTATTGCTGAGCTCTCTGGCAAGGTCGATGCGTATCTCGATTCCGCGGTCGCGACAACTGTTACTGGTGATACCACAGCAGGCTCGATGCTCTCCGATGCAATGGTCATGCTGATGGCCCTCGGCGAGCGGCCCGATACGGCCCGGCAACTCGCCGAGCGATCGATGTCGCAGAATCCAGACCTCGACACGCCCGAAGACCTGCTCGCTCACATCATGGCGACACGATAAGCGGCATCATCTCATCGATCTTGGGCCACCCGCTTGCCACTGCGATTCGATCTCGCAGATCCGTGGCCACTTCCGCTGCTGGCGTATCTCGTTCATATCGAACGGGTTCAAGAAAGACGACGCGGCTTCTGCTGCGGCCAAACACCGATCTACTCATGGATTCGACATCGGGCGTGCCTGAAATCCAGCAGGGCAGGACCGTTGCCCCGCACCGAGCGGCGAGCATTCCGATGCCCTCTTGGAAGGGTCGCAGTGTGCCTGCAGGCCGGGTGATGCGGCCCTCTGGAAAGACGCCCACCACGCCGCCGCCCCGAAGGGTCCGCATGGCAATGCGTAGCGCGGTGGCATCTGGTCCGGTTCTATCAACGCCAATGACTCTGGTGAGTTTCCAGAGGTCTTCGGCCCCTGAAGCCATCATGTCCTGTGCCATCATCCAGCGAATCAGTCGAGGGCCGGCGTATTGAATGAGCAGGGGGTCAACGCCGCCCGTGTGATTGGCGATGATCAAGACTGGTCCGTCCGCTTGCATGAGCGATTCGAAGTGCTCTAGGCCTTCGAACTCGGGGTGCTGTCGCAGGCGGAGCACGAGTTTGCTCAGTCGCCAGAGTATGCCGAGCGTCGCGGTCTCGCTTGGCCCACGTCGCAGGGCCGGCACAACGAGAACCCACCAGAGGCTCATCGCGATAATGTAGACCACAGCCGCTGTGAGCCACCACGTGGCCTCGTTACTCGAACCAAGAATTGGAATGAGGCCAGATGGCATTGGAGCACGGTACCACCACAGCGGCTCATGGCATTCTGATATCTTCCGCCGAAATGGGGCCCACGACCCGACCATGCCACGCCGCGACGACATCCACACCATTTTGATCCTCGGCTCGGGGCCCATTGTTATTGGGCAGGGGTGTGAATTTGATTATTCGGGTACGCAGGCCTGTAAGGCTCTGCGGGACGACGGCTACCGAATTGTCCTTGTGAATTCTAATCCCGCCACGATCATGACCGACCCGGATTTTTCTGATCGCACCTACATCGAACCGATCACGATGGAAGCCGTTGAGCGAATTCTGGCGTTAGAAATAGAACGTGGCGCGCCGGTCGATGCAGTCTTGCCGACCCTCGGCGGCCAAACGGCGCTGAACTGCGCATGCGAGCTTGACGAAGCGGGCATCTTTGAGAAGTACGGCGTCGAAATGATCGGCGCGACACGCGAGATTATTGACCGCGCCGAAGACCGTTTGAAATTCCGCGAAGTGGTCGAATCGTGTGGGTACAAATTGCCTCGCAGTGAAGTGGTGACGACGCTTGACGAAGGATTTGCCTTCCTTGAGCAAATCGGATTGCCAGCCATCATTCGTCCCGCCTTTACGCTGGGTGGTAGTGGTGGCGGAATTGCCTATAACCGAGAGGAATTTGAGGATCAGCTGCGTCGCGGCATCGCCGCATCACGAATTGGTCAGGTTCAAATAGACCAGTCTGTACTTGGCTGGAAGGAGTACGAGCTTGAGGTTGTGCGTGATCGCAATGACAACTGCATCATTATTTGCGGCATTGAGAATATTGATCCCATGGGTGTGCACACCGGCGACTCGGTGACCGTGGCCCCAATACAGACACTCAGCGACCGCGAGTATCAGCGATTGCGTGACGCGTCCTTTGACATCTTGCGAGCCGTAGGCGTTGACACGGGTGGCTCGAATGTGCAGTTTGCAATCAACCCCGAGACGGCCGAGATGGTTGTCGTTGAGATGAATCCACGCGTTTCTCGTAGCAGCGCACTTGCGTCGAAGGCGACCGGATTTCCAATCGCGCACATCGCCGCAAAGCTTGCAGTTGGGTACACGCTTGACGAACTTCGCAATGACATTACCGAAACGACATCGGCGTGCTTCGAGCCGTCGATTGACTATGTGGTCGTCAAGATGCCTCGGTGGACGTTTGAGAAGTTCCCCGAGGCCGACGAAACCCTGACGACACAGATGAAGTCGGTCGGTGAAGCGATGAGCATTGGTCGCAACTTCCGCGAGGCCTTCCAAAAGGCTATTCGGTCGATGGAAGTAAAGCGGTTTGGATATGGGCTCGATGGACAAGACCGCTGGCTCGCTGCTCGCAACGGCGATGCCGATGTGGAGTGGCCTGTTGATGAAGAAACAATTACGCGCAAGCTCGCCGTGCCATGTCAGGGCCGGCTGTATTACGTGCGGTACGCGATAAAACTTGGATGGAGTCTCGAGCGAATCTTCGACTTGACCGGCATCGACCCGTGGTATCTCAATCAGTTTGAGCAACTTGTTCAGTTCGAGGACCGACTGCTTGCGTGCGGCTCACTTGAATCGATCGATGCGGGATTGATGCTTGAAGCAAAGCAAAATGGCTATAGCGATCCACAGCTCGCGAAGGTATTCCTCGGCGGCATTAGCACCGAAACAATTCTAAAGGTGCGGGCGTACCGCCGACAACTTGGTGTCGAGCCAGTCTTCAAACTGGTGGATACATGCGCCGCTGAGTTCGAAGCGATGACGCCGTATTACTACTCCACCTACGAGCAGCCGTTCGAGGTGAATGGCGTATTGATGACAGATGACGAGATTCGTGTCAGTGACACCGAGAAGATTGTCATCCTTGGTGGCGGTCCAAATCGAATTGGTCAAGGCATCGAGTTCGATTACTGCTGCTGCCAAGCCGCGTTCGCCTGCGAAGACATGGGCTTTGAATCGGTCATGATCAATTCCAATCCGGAGACAGTCAGTACCGATTATGACACGAGTGATTTGTTGTTCTTCGAACCGTTGACGCTTGAGGACGTGTTGAATATTGTCGAGCGCCTCAACGGCGGCGGCGCTGACCAGGCAAAGCGAACCGGCGGCGTTGCAGGGTGCATCGTGCAGTTCGGGGGGCAGACGCCCCTTAACCTCGCGCACGGACTTGTCGCAGCTGGCGTACCACTGATTGGTACTGGCTTGCAGTCGATTGATGAGGCAGAGGACCGCGAGAGCTTCAAGTCCATTCTCGATCGACTTGGTCTGCAGCAGCCACCGAATGGCATTGCGTACAGTCTTGAGCAGGCTCAGGGCATTGCCACCGACATTGGCTACCCGGTGCTCGTGCGCCCGAGTTATGTGCTTGGCGGGCGAGGCATGGAAATCTGCTTCGATGAAGAAGCACTCGATCAATACATGCGAACGGCCGTGGACGTTTCCGAACTCGCAGACGCGCCCGTTTTGATTGATCGATTCCTCAGTCATGCCACTGAAGTGGATGTTGATGTGGTTGCTGATTATGCGCCGCACAAGTCCACGCGAAGCAGTCAGATCAATCACGCGGCGGATCCGCCACAAGCGGTGATTGCTGGCATCATGGAACACATCGAGCAGGCCGGCGTTCACTCAGGTGATTCGTCATGCATTCTGCCGCCAGACACACTGAGCCCTTCTATTCGTCGCCGCATTACCGAACAGGCCAAGGCGCTCGCTGAGGCGCTGCAGGTGCGGGGTCTGATGAATATGCAACTTGCAGTTCGTGATGACGAAATATTCGTGATCGAAGTGAACCCGCGTGCAAGTCGTACGGTTCCATTTGTTGCGAAGAGCACTGGCGTCCCGTGGTCGCGTATTGCTGCCAAGGTCATGATGGGCGCTTCACTAGCGAGCCTTGAAGACGAGACCCACCGAGAAGAGACCGGCTTCTATGCCGTCAAGGAGCCTGTGTTCCCATTTGACAAGTTCCCGGGTGTCGATGTGGTGCTTGGCCCGGAAATGCGATCAACCGGCGAGGCCATGGGTTTTGACCGCTCGTTGTCAGTAGCACTGGCCAAGGCCAAAATGAGTGCGTGGCTGCCACTGCCCACTGAGGGCGAAGTCTTCTTGAGTGTGCGTGATGCTGACAAGCAGGGCGTAGTGGATGTCGCACGGTCGCTCGGATCGATGGGTTTCACCGTGCACTGCACACAAGGCACATGTGATTTGCTCGCCGCTCACAGTGTTGAGGCGACCCCCATTCGGAAGATTTCCGAAGGCGCGCGGCCAAACATTCTTGACCGGCTCGCCAACGGCGAGATTGATCTCATCATCAATACGCCAACCCGAACTGGTTCACAAACCGACGAAGGCCGAATTCGAGCCATGGCCATCCGAAGCGGCGTGCCAATGATTACGACCTTGACCGGAGCCATGGCCGCAGTGCGAGCAATCTCTGCCCTCAGGGCGGGAACCTGGAAAGTGCAAGCCCTACAAGATGCCTACGGCGTAACTTCGACGCGAGAACAGTTGAGTGGCGGAGCTGTTGAGCAGTAGATCAGGATGACGCGGTCACGTCCCGCGCCGCCTCTGGGCTTGGCCCCTCTTGCTGATTCGACGGTTCCGAAATCAAACGGGGTCGGGCCCCATGCCGAGTGAGGTGCGCGAATAAGTTGAGCGACGATATTGGGTCCGGGTGGAGACCGACCCCGGGGACCCCGCCCGCGTTACACTCCCCCCCCTATGTCAGATTGGCTCTCAGCATGGCTCTTAGAACTCCCGCCGTGGCTTCCACAGGTCATCGTTTCGTTGATCGTCATTGTGGTGGTGCTGCATATGTGCCTTGGGGCGGCGGCGTATTTGATTTTGCTTGAGCGGAAGGTCTGCGCGTGGGCGCAGGACCGAATAGGTCCGAGCCGAGTTGGACCACTTGGCCTGCTTCAACCGCTTGCCGATGGGCTCAAGTTGTTCTTCAAAGAAGAATTCATGCCGCAGGGCGTGGACCGTGTGCTGTTCATGATCGCGCCAGCGCTCACCGTGATTCCTGCGATGATTGGATTCGTGGTTATTCCATGGGGCGGATATCTTGAATTTGGCGATGGGCACCAAGTCGCCATCATGGGGGCTGATATCAATATCGGCGTGGTGTATCTCGTCGCCGCTGCCTCGCTTGGCGTTTACGGAGTTGGACTTGGTGGCTGGGCCTCCAACAACAAGTATTCCTTCCTCGGTGGTCTTCGAGCGACGGCCCAGATGATTTCGTACGAGATTCCGATGGGCCTCGCCTTGCTCTGTGTGGTCTTGACGGCGGGCACGCTCTTGCCGCAGCAGATTGTCGGGCAGCAACTTGCCGGGCAGTGGTATCTCATCCAGCAGCCCATCGTGGCCATCATCTTCTATATATGTCTGCTTGCCGAAGCCGGCCGGGCCCCGTTTGACCTTGCAGAAGCCGAGCAGGAGTTGATTGGTGGCTGGCACACCGAGTATTCCTCCATGAAGTGGGCGTTGTTCTTCATGGGCGAATACATCCATCTTGTTGTCGGTAGTGCCTTCTTTGTGACGCTCTTCCTTGGTGGCTGGTCACTGAACCCCATTACGGGCTGGGATCTCCCCCAATCCGGTGGCATTCTGCTCATCCTGTTGCAATTTGGCATCGTGCTCGGAAAAGTCTTCATTCTGGTCTTCCTGACCATGATGGTGCGGTGGACATTGCCGCGGTTCCGGTTCGACCAGTTGATGAAGCTGGCGTGGGAGGGCTTGATTCCGCTTTCCCTGCTGCTTCTGCTCATGACGAGCGTATTTGTGTATCTCGGATGGCGTCCATGGCTTTGGGCTGGCTCTTTGGGCTGCATGGGGCTGATTTGGCTCATCTTGCCCCTCATGCCAGGTCAGGCCTCGTCGAATCACAAGATCGGCCTTGTGGGCAGTCGGTTTAGCCCACCTACGGGCCGCTGAGGCGGCCGGAAGAGCAGGGGATCGAACAGGAGCTCTCTCAAGTATGCGTCTACTGCACATCATCTTGGGTACTGGACGGCTGCTGTGGGTCACACGCGGGCGTTTGGGAGGGGCTTGGTGGGCTTGGCGGCGAGAAACCATATTCGGAACAGCAGCTCGCCAGCCCTCTGCTCGTGTTCGCCGTAAGGCGTTGTGCCACTATCTGGCATGGGTCTGGCGGATGCCGTAGTTCGGCAACTTCTATGTGAATGCCAATGCATCTTTCACCGCCGCCGGCACTTGGTTATCAGACCATGGCAAACTCGTGCCTGGGGGCGTCCAATTGACCCTGAGCGGCGGTTACAGGTTGAATTTGCGGGGCCCACGAGTACCAAGAAGTTTTTTTGCCCAAATTCAGCGGCGAAAAATAGGCTAAACAGCGATTTGACAGTGTGTTATGGCCATTTTAGTTGATCTCTGCGACCACAAGTTCAAGGAATGTGCAGAGAAAGTTGGCCGTGGGGTGGTACATGCAGTCGATCTCGATATGATCCTCGCCTTCAATAGATCGATCGGAGTTGGTCGATAGGCGATGAATCAGATCCGAGATGCATCTACGTAGATGTGTCTCGGGAGAAATGGTCACTTCCCGAATGTTGGTGAGCCCTTGTTGGGCAAAACCAGTTGCATTCGGAACACAGGAGAGTCGACACATGAGTTTCGCGACCAAGGCAGGCATCGTTCTCGGTGCTGCCGCATTTAGCGGGATGGCTGTTGCCAATACTGGCAACACCTCTAACGACCTGCAGTCTCGTCTTGAGGCAGCAGAAGCAAAGATCGCCGAGATGTCGGCCCAACAAAACGGTGACTGGCTCACCGAACAACGCAGCGAGCAGATCAGTGGCATTGTCCAAGATGTTCTCGCCGACGCCGACACACGCGCCAGCCTTCAGGGCACCGGTGCTACGTCCGGCTACAACAATGGATTCTTCGTCCAGTCTGCCGATGGCAAATGGTCGATGAAGATCAATGGTTTGTTCCAAGAGCGATTTAATATTGGTCATCAGCCAGGTGATTGGCAGAGTGGTACTGTAGGTGGAGCCAACGACAAAAACACCAGCTTCGGATTTGAGACGACACGCGCTGCGCTCAACTTCTCTGGTGAGCTCGCTGGGGTTGCGTACTACAACGCACGCCTCGATTGGTCGCCCTACAACGGGAATAACGGCTTGAGCACAACTCCTCTCCAGTGGGCCTATGGCGGCTGGCATGTCAATGACAACTGGTCCGTTCAACTCGGTCGCCAGAAGATGATGGTCACGCGCGGGTTCATGGTCAACGCTGAAGATCAGCAGGCCATCGAGCGAAGTTCGTATGACTACGCCTGGGCATCTTCCCAGATCACCAACGGCGTCATGCTCAAAGGTAATTGGGATCAGTTCCGCATGAACGCCATGTTCAGCAATGGCTCGGACGTCAATGCAGGTAATGGTGCTGCTCAAAATAGTTGGCAGAACAATGTCAACGGCTGGGGCATCACCGGTCGCGGCGAGTGGCTACTCCAAGGCGATTGGAGTCAGTTTGACCACATTGGTTCAACTCCTGGTTCGTCCGACGCGTGGTTGCTCGGTGTCGGTGGTGGTTACATCAAGCTGAATCAGAAGGGGGCTGGTGCCGCTGCTGCTGCTAACGTGCCCAGCGCATGGCTCGTGAGCAGTGACCTGTCCTATGAGGCTGATGGCTGGAACGCTTACGCTTCCGGTTCGTATCAACGCACGAATGACGGTGGAACTAACTCCGAAGACATTAATTCGGTTGGCTTCGAGGTCGGTGCTGGCATGTACATGGACGACGACAATGAGTTGTACGGCCGTTGGCAGTGGATCAACCCTGGCTTCGGTTCAGGTGTTCCGAGTTCTACTCTGAACATGGCCACCATTGGTTGGAACCACTATCTTGCTGGTCCAAACACCAAGCTCAGTGTTGACTGGAGCTGGAACTTCAGCGATCCGTCTGCTGTGAATAACAGCGGTGCTGGTGGCTGGGGTTATACCGGTTGGTGGAATAATGCAAACGCCAACGGTACGAACTCGACCACAGGCAGCCAGTGGCTCCTCCGCACGCAGCTGCAGGTCAGCTTCTGATTTGACGCTTCGGCGTATCTGTTCTTGATCTTGATTCTTGCAACCCCCTCGGTCCTTGGACCGGGGGGGTTGTCGTTTTGGGGCAAGTAGGCCGCAAGTAGAGGGACCCGCCTCGGGCATGCAACGCGATTGAGTTGAGGAATCGTGTTGGGCCCGGGTGGCAACCGGCCCCCTGACGAGCAACTCCCATGCGGCGACGCCGCGTTACACTCCACCCATGGCGCTCCCGAGCCAATCAATGTCAGGTTCCGCCCGCGGACGATCCATGATGTCCTCCCGCCGCAAGAAGCGAGGCGGCGGCCCATTTGTGGTGTTCATCATCATCGTGGCAGCGGGGGTTGGCACGTGGTGGTTGTG
>JABJQE010000274.1 GCA_018663565.1 Phycisphaerae bacterium | reverse complement strand
TGGTGTGGTCGGGGGATCCGTTTACCGACATAAGTACCGCTTCTGTGCAAGCGACCTACATTGGTGGAAAACTAGTGAGCGGCCATATTCCGGCTGAGCCAAGGAGCGTGTCATGAGTGAGCGACTGACCCACATCGATGAAGAAGGACATGCCGTCATGGTGGATGTCTCATCAAAGCCAATCGTCCGTCGACGTGCGGTGGCCGAGTCATTCTTCCATGCGGCCGAAAGCACACTTAATCGCATCATGGCTGGTGATCTGCCGAAGGGGGAGGCGCTCGCTGTCGCTCGGCTTGCTGGTATTCAGGTCGCCAAGCGAGTAGATGCCATTATTCCACTGTGCCACACGTTGCCGCTCGATCACGTCGAAGTGATCTTCGAGCGGGCCGCGCCTGAGGCCATTCGAATCGAGGCCTCAACAGTGGTGACCGCGCGGACAGGTGTCGAGATGGAGGCCTTGACGGCTGTGAGTATTGCCGCGTTGACGCTGTGGGATATGACGAAGGCCATCGACAAGGATTTGTCAATCAGTGGCACTCGCCTCATCTTGAAGGAAAAGACGTCACCTGATTCATGATGCGGCGCGAACAGCGTCGCAGAACGCGGCAATGCGTGCCGGGTCCTTGATACCGCGTGCTGACTCTACGCCACTGCTCACATCGACTCCCCACGGGTGCAGTACTTCGATGCCCTTGGCGACTTGATCCGGATCGAGCCCCCCAGCGAGAATCCATGGCGTTGTGATCGTCGCGGCTACTTCAGCAAATGCGTTGTGGTCGAAACGTACGCCGCTTCCGCCGCGGTGACCGTCAATGAGAAGCCGGGCGACATGTGGGTCGGCGTCCCATTGCCGAATGGCGTCTGTGTCATCAAATGGAACAGCGCGAATGACTGGGCCAATTGCAGAAGCAGCGGCAACGCAGTTGGCGTCTTCTTGGCCATGCAATTGTATCCACGGTGTACACCGTGTTCGCACGTCATCTGCCGAAGGGTTGACCATCAGGCTAATGGTGGCCATGCGGTGTGACACGATGGAGGCGAGCGTCGCGGCGAGCGTCTCTGTGACACGTCGAGGCGATCCTTCGGCGAGGACGAGACCGATCGCATCGGCGCCCGCCGCTTCGGCGGCCTCAATGTCGACTGCCTCGCAAAGGCCGCAAATCTTGATGCGGGTCAAGCCGGGCTCCGTCGGGTCGTTCCAGCGTTCAAGGCTCATGTGGTCGCCTCCCCAAGCAGGGTGTCCGCGAGCACGCGGCGTTGCTCGGATGTGGCTGCGTCTCTCGCGTGCTCAAGGAGTGGGACGGCTTCTTGCCCCTTGCCGAGAAACCGCACAAGTAGCAGTCCAAGTAGGAGCCGTACTTCGTTTGCAGATGGGGCCGCCGCGTACTTTCCAAGGTACCGCCTGTAGGCGTCTGCGGCGTCGTCTCTCTTGTTCATGGCTTGGAGTTGATTCGCTAGCGCGAGTTGGTCGCGTTCTGACAGGACAGCATCCTCATATGAGCCAGCCTCTCGGCACCAGTGATCTGCGGCCTGTTCAAGTTGGCCCCGAGCGATGCGGGATCGCACCGCTGCGAGGAATGCCGAAGCTGGGTCTACAACCGCCTCACGGGGAAGTGTCTTGGATCGCGGCGCGTTGACGACTTGAGACATGACGCGGCGACGATTGCGGTGTTTGAGCAGCGCGACCACGTCTGTTCCATCTCGTCTGACTGCCGGCGTTGGTAACAAGGCCAGTGCCGTCGCAGCTCCCCAAGCGTATCCTCCCAAGTGGGCCGCATAGGCTGTGCCGGCATCGCTCAATCCAACCCAGCCAATCAAGTCGAGTGCCACCCATAGCGCGATGATGAGCATCGCTGGCGCCATCCAAAATGTAATGAGGAAGAAGATGACAAGCACTCTGATGCGGCACCGCGGGAAGAGCATGATGAATCCGCCGACGAGACCACAGACAGCGCCGCTTGCGCCGATGACCGGCGCCGGAGAGGTCGCGATGTGGGCAAGGCCGGCCACGATGCCACCAAGGAGCACGAAGCAGACAAAGCCAGCTCGTCCCATCCGGCCCTCAATAGCGCTGCCGAAGACCCAGAGCCCCATGAGGTTGAAGCCGAGGTGGGCGAGCCGGAGCAGTGGGTGCTCGGTACCGCCCATGAATGGGTTGTCGTGGGTGAACTGATACGTGATGACCTGCCACCAATGAAAGTCATTGGCCGAGAGTGCTAACTGGTCAATGAGCCTCGCTGCGGCCTCTCGATCATTCGCTCCAATGACCAGCACTGCGAGGTACGCAAGCATCATCAGCACGATGAGCGCTTCAGTCACTACAGGCCGGCGGGAGTGGGGGAGATCGGTCCCGAGAAGGATGAACATGGGCTCAGTGTAGTTGCTGAACCATCTCGTTGAAGCGGTTCTTTCGTGTTGTGCCGCCCACGCTACTTGTGGTGTACAATCGGGGGCCCGGCTCGGTATTGCCAAGAGCGGCGAAGCCGCCGGGGAGTAATTCAGCGAAGTATGGAGTACGCCCGATGGCCAATGCAACTGCCACGATGACGATGGATAAGGGTCTTGATCACACGATTATTGGTGAATCCACCAAGTCGTTTATCGATGGGGTGAAGGGCGTACTTGAGTACGTCGGAATCGATATCGACATCCTTGCAAGAAACTCCACATTCGAGGAAACGACCTTTCTACTTTGGAATGATCGGCTTCCAAATGCTGATGAACTTGCTGCGTTACAACGCGAATTCGCTCGCACTATGACTTGCCTGATGGCATGTGGGATGCCCTTCGTGGACTTCCCCACGATGCTGCACCGATGCACGTGCTGCAATCCATGGTGGCGATGATTGCTACCTACGACGCCGACTGCGATGTGCAGTCTCGCGAGGCCGAGGAATCCAAGGCTATTCGCGTGCTCGCTGCGAGCCCAACCATTATTGCGAACTTTGATCGTCTTCGTCGGGGCCTCGATGTTGTCCGTCCAAGCCAAGATGACTCGGTCGCGACAAGTTTCCTTCGAATGCTTAATGACGAAGAGCCTGGCCAGGCAACGACCAAGGCTCTTGATGTGTGCCTCATTCTGCATGCCGATCACGGCATCAACGCGTCGACCTTTGCGACCATGGTTGCGATTGGTACCGAGAGTGATATGTATTCTGCGATCACCGCGGCGATTGGCACGCTTCGCGGCCCACTTCATGGGGGCGCCAACGAGCGTGTCATGCGGATGCTGCAAGAGATTGACGGGCTTGACGCTGTTGAAGACTTCGTGCTCGGTCGGCTTTCTCGCAAGGAGAAAGTGCCGGGCTTTGGCCACCGGGTCTACAAGGCCATTGATCCTCGGGCGACGTACCTCAAGACCTTCGCCGAGTCGATCGCGACTGAAACGGGCAACCTAGAGCTCTTCAAGATGAGCAGAAAGATTGAAGAGGTCATGGAGGGGCAAGTTGGGGCAAAGGGTATTCATCCCAATGTCGATTTCTACTCTGCAAGCACCTACTTCTCAATGGGGATGGCAATCGATCTCTTTACGCCGATCTTTGCCATGAGCCGCAACGCAGGTTGGGCCGCGCACGCCCTTGAGCGACTCGAGGACAATCGCCTCATCCGCCCACGATGTCAGTACACCGGCCCACACGGCGCGAACTATGTGCCACCAGCCGATCGTTAGGTCTGTGCTCGAAATCTACTCCACGTACACGACAATGCGGTCGTGGATTAGCATGACGATGTCGTGCTTGCCATCTCCGGTGACATCAGCAATGGAAATTTGGCGGGGTTGAAACTCGCGCCCCTCGCCGCCATGAAAGAGTTGTGACTCGTAGATTTGGAAGCCTGTGGCGTGGAGCATGTCGCCGGCCTGATCGAAGGTAAATAGTTCCATCATTTGCTCGCCAGCATCGAGCGCTACCATGTCGCCGTAGCCGTCCGCGTTGATGTCTCCGACCGCAAGTTCGTGCGGGATGTGCCCCTTGAGCGAACTTCTCCAGGATCCAACTTCATGCAGCACGCGACGCTGCCCGCCAAGTGGAATGATGGCGAATCCATCTTCGCCAACAGTGATGACGCCCGGGACATCTCCATTGAACCGCCCAGTCGCGAGCGGGCCTGGAGTGAACCCACGGATCCGCAGTGTCTCTGATTGTTCCCAGTGGTCATTCTCGCCGGTGGATTCAAACAGAAGCAAGCGGTCATTCGACTTATCTGCTGCGACGAGCCGTCCGCCGAGCGGCGTGGCCGCAATGAGGTCACTATCAGGATCATCGGCGTTGAATTGTTTGATGACTCGCCATCCGCCCGCGTCACCGTTGCGATCGAAGGTGACGGCTCGAACAAAGTTGCCGTGCGCAATGAGAAGTTCATCAGTGCCATCGCCGTTGACATCAAGGGTAGTGATGTTGTTGGCACTCGCGGCGTCGACGAGTCCGTACTGTGCCATATCCTTCTTTTCAAGCACAGTGAATCCATCATCGGCCTCCTCGTCGGAGAGCAGAAGCATCATGGGTCGCTCTGGCGTAAGCACGATGATGTCTTCGCGGCCGTCTTGGTCGACGTCAATCGACTGCACGTGGTTTGGCTTGCGGCTGAGTGAGCCGAGATCAATCGAATGTGACTCGTCTGAACTGAGGTCAATGAGGTCGAGCAGGTACTCTCGCTTCTTGTTGACGACGACGCCCGCATGTGGCATGCCGTCGATGGTCACTATGTTCATGGCGACCGGGTCATATCCCGATGAGATCGAGAGCGGTGTTGGGAAGGCCAACTCGCCCGGCCTGAGTGGTGTACGCCCAACGACGCCTTCCTTTGATGAGAGCACCAGCAGTTCGCTTGCATGAGTGTCACTCTCGGGCACAACAGCAATTGCGTCGATGTCTGAGAGGCTCGGCGATGTTTGCACGGCAAGCAGGTCGCCATGCTCTGACTGGCGGTAAATCGCAATGGCATTTGACTTGGTATCTGCAGCGAGGACATCAGTGCGTCCATCGCCATCGACATCAGCAACGGCCCATGCACGCTGCCGATTTCCTGGGTCCGGGAAGCCGTGCACGGTGAACGCAGCTTCGCGGTCGCCGCCTGATTCGACATCTTCATTCTGCAACTCATACAACACGATGCGCCGCGCATTGCGTTCAATGACGCCAATGCGTGATGCTGCGGAATCAGCGGTGCCGATTGCTTCAAACTCAATGATTGGCGGCATCTCAAAGATGGTCTGCGCCCCAGGTTCGACACCAGATTCCCCTTGGCGGCCGAACCAAATTCGAACAGGAGCTGGATCATCAGGGCTAATGCCAGCAAGATCCATCAGTCCGTCGCCGTCGTAGTCAGCAGGTACCACACCAAGCATGGCAACTCCCGCGGGGTATCGTGTCAATTGGCCCAGCCTGAAGCCATCAATCGGCCAGATGGTCGGTTCGCCGCCCACGATTGACACGAGAACAGGCTTGCTGTTTCCGCTCATGTCGACCACGGAAAACGCGGCATTGGACGCGCCGAGTTTACGAATATCTCGCCGTGTCTCTGCGGTGAATGAGCCAGGGCTTGTTTGGCGAAGGAATGTGATGCGTCCGGGAGGTCCACCTGTAAGCAGATCCTTTAGGCCGTCCCCGTCAAAGTCGTAGGCTGCGATGGCAGCGACGGCATCTGAGACGGGCACCAGGATACGCTCGTATCGCCAGTGGTCAGAGAATTCATTGATATCACGTGGGGGGGTGATGGGGTCATTAGGACTGGCGCCGGCACGTTGCTGGAGAATCTCAATGCGGCTGCGGTGGTTATTGGCCACGACGATATCGTCGAGCCCATCAGCATTGAGGTCAGTGACCAGCATCGGACCCGGTTTGTCGCCGATTGGAATGACAGCCATGTCCTGGAATCCAAAGTAGTCAGCGAGCTGGCCGTTCTCTGGAGTCTGGGCAATTGTGGTCAGCAGCACTGTGCCGGCAAGTAATGAAATCATTGTGTGGTCTCCATGACGAAATGTCATGGTAGTGCACTACAACGATCTCAAGTGGCTCCGCGCTCCCTTGGCGAGGAGATCTGTGTCAGGCAGCCGGGGGCCGCGTACACTTGGCATCTGCTTGGCTGATGTGCCCGGCGTAGGAGGTCCAGATATGACCGGTCGAATGCTACTGTTTGCGTGTCTTCTTGGCGGGTATGCCTACGCGGATGTCGTGATGCTTGAGTCGGGCGGTGAACTTCGCGGCACGATCGTGAAGCAAGATGAGCGGAGCCTTTGGATTGATGTGGGCCCGTCAATCATCCGAATTGACAACAACGATGTTGAAGACCTGAAACGATCCGGCCCAGAAGAAGTAGCAACCGAACCCGTTGACGCCATATTCCACACGGTAGAGAACCCGCCTGACTTGAGTATTCGCCAGCAGGCCAAGAATGTGAAGTCGTCGGTTGTCTTGGTTCAGACACCATCCGGGACCGGATCGGGTGTGATTGTCAATGGTCGCGGGCATGTCGTGACCAACGCGCACGTGATTCAAGGCGAGAAGGACCTGCGTTTAGTGGTGTGGGCTCCACGCGAAGATGGAACGCTTGCCCGTACAACGATTGAAGACATCGAGATTGAAGCGGTCAATGACCATCTTGACTTGGCGCTCTTGAAACTGCCTACAGGTGACGGTCAGTCATACCCGTGGGTTCCGCTCGAACTGTGGGAGTCGATTGAAGTCGGGCAACCGGTCTTCGCGATTGGCAATCCAATGGGTCTTGAGCAGACGGCGAGTCAGGGTGTTGTATCGACAACGCAGCGGAGCTTTGATGGGCTGAGTTATATTCAAACTGATGCTGCCATCAATCCGGGCAATTCTGGCGGCCCACTCTTTAACATTAGCGGGGAAGTTGTTGGCATTACAAATATGGGCATTCTTGGCGGCGAAGCATTGGGATTTGCGATTCCAACTCGGTATGTGAAGGACTTTCTTCGCAATCGTGAAGCCTTTGCCTACGACCCATCTAATCCGAACACGGGGCATCGCTATCACACGCCGCCCCCAAGGCTCAAGGGCGGAGTCGCCCCGGAACTGGAGAAGACGCCATGAAACTGAGTACTGCAGCCCTCATTGTCGCGGCGATGGCGGCATGTGTTACCACTGGGTCGCGAGCCGAATTATCGCTCGAAACTGTTGCGCCCGCCGATGCGGTTGGCGTGATGGCGATCAAGGACCTAGGTGGCGTTGTTACCAAGTTGTCTGATACCGAGCTTCTTCGCACGGAGGATCGCGAAGCCCTCAATGCGTATATTCGAGCCGCGCTCGATGGGCAGGGTGATGCGATCTCAGAAGTTTGGAAAGCACTGTTCGAAGATCAAGACCCCGTAGAGGTCATGTCCTCAATCTCTGCAGGTCTTGCTGTGTGGGTTGATTCGACCGACGTTTCGGCATCCGTGTTGACAGTTGCCGTATGGGTCGATCTGGGAGAAGATGCCCAGGGCCTTGGTGAAGCGTGGGATACAACATGGGAGACGCTTCGGGCCGAGCCACGCTTGAAGAGCGAAACGGTTCTTGGCCGATCAGTCGACCATATTGCTCAAGGTAGTGGTGCGGGGGATCGCCCCAATCCAATTCCGAATGACACTTGGGTTGTTCGCGAAGCGTCTCACCTCTTGTTGTCCAATACACAGAGTGGCATGATGAGGCTGCTTGATGCAGTGGACGGAGAGGTGTTCGACGACGCGCTTGGTGATACTGAGCATTGGTCCGCAGTGAAGGAAATGTTGGATGGTCCTGATGCCTTTGTGGCTGCAGTTTTTGTTCATCCGACATTTCAAGCCGTTGGATTGATGGATTCCATGGGTATGGTGCCGATGATTCAGGGGTCATTTGCCGCCGCCATTGGGCCAGTTCGAGCAATGGCTGTTTCTGCTGGGCCTGGAGATGGGGACGACCTGCTGTCATGGTCGGGCGCGATCTGGATGCCCGAAGGGCAGGGGGGATTGCTGCGACTATTGGCTCACGACACGCCGCGTGAATCCTTGCCAGGCTGGGTTGGCCCCGATACGAGCGCTGTGACCCGGCTCAATATTGACTTCAAGCGAATCCCAGATTGGATTCGCACTGTGATCGCGTCGAACCCCATGTTGATCGGGATGGGACAACTGATTGACCAGAGTGAGGAACTCATGCGTTCGATTCTCGATCCACTCGGCCGTCGCATCCTGCAGGTCCAGACCGTGACGCGTCCGCTTACCTCCACAAGCATCGCGAGTGTCGCTGCGATTGAGTGCACGAATCCAACTGGCCTCAGTGATGCGCTTGCCGCGACCGCTCCGCTGGCTGACATGGAACCTCGTGACTTTCAAGGACATCAAGTGTGGTCGACAGAACTTTCGGCGATGGGCATGATGCCGCTGCCTGGTCTCGAAGGCGCCATCAGTGTGTCTGTGGCCGGTGGTCATTTGCTCGCTGGCGATGAGACTGCCGTGGAGTCCGCTTTGCGAGGATTGGCAACGCGGAGTAGCTCGCCTCCAGCGTGGCTTGACCGAGTCACGTCGTGGCTGCCCGATACACCACTCTCTGCATGGGGCGCCTGGGATCTGGCCGAGTCGTTGACCGCTGTTGCGGAAATACAACGGCTGCAGTTCAAGAAGTGGGAGGAAGAACTGAAGGCCGAAGACCCAGAACTTTGGGAAGAGATAAAGTCGGAACTCGTGGATGAAATCCAAGCCGAACAAGATGACCGAACCGCTGCTATTGCCAGACATCTCGGGCCGGCGGCGTGGTGGGGCAGCTCCGCCGATGATGGATTCCGCATTCGAGGCGTAGTGATGGGCGCGACTTCGCCCCGTGAGAGCCGATAGTCCGCGGTCCCTTGGCGTCGGTCTCTATAGCCCCGCTTCGGCGAGTAGGGGGTCGGGTCAGCGAAGCCGCTGCGCTAGGTCCACCCAATCCGGAGGAATGCCGCATCAAAGATGAGATTGCTGACGATGACGGCAACGATGGTCTGGACC
>JABJQE010000273.1 GCA_018663565.1 Phycisphaerae bacterium | reverse complement strand
GCCAATTGCTGTGGGGCTCATCCTCATGATGTACCCACCACTGGCGAAAGTGAAGTACGAGGAGCTTGGCGATGTGCTTCGCAATGTCAAGGTTCTCACGCTCTCGCTCATACAGAACTGGGTCATCGGCCCGGTTCTGATCGGTCTCGTCTGGGTGGCGTTGTGGATTCGCGGCCGGTTCTTCATACAGACAGGAGCCCATGAATGATCACCGCCGAGAACGTCAAAGAACTTGCCATTCGCTTCTGGGCGATTGTCGGCAGCGGCAGCGACGGCCATGAGGCTGCAGGCATGTTTCTCACCGGTGGACTGCTCCTCCCCGACGGGGCATGGGTCAGCATTGCGGAGCATCAAGCGATGCACAGGCCGCTCTGTGATGAGTCCCACGAGTGGCTCAGTTTGTCGGTGACCCCGCTGTGCGAGGACCCGCAACGCGTGCTGGCACGGGGCACCGTTCGCTGGGGGGCAACCGTCACCCGAACGGGGCATCGCCTGATGGCGGATGTCGGGGAACTGTGGGTCATTGAACGCGATCTCGACGACGGCTTGCGATGGACGCACTACTGGTCCGACAGCCTCACGCTCTTGGAGGGATCATGTCCGCTCTCGGAGGCTTGGGGCGACGGGGCTGCCTGACGAGTTGACGCATGAACTGCAAATAAGCGGGCCTGCCCCGTGCCCGCTACTTCACTTCGCCAGTCGCGCCAATCAAGCCTGCGGAGAGGTCGGTGTGGTGATGGACCATCTTCCAGCCGCCCTGCTCCTTGCGGAAGATGTTCGTCGCTCTAAATCGCACTTCAACTGGCTTGCCGTCAGCCGTCATGTTCTCGCCCACTTCCTCTGTGACGGTGTACCCCATGCACGGCCCTGCGACCACCTGCATGTTCTCAGCCACAACCTTGCCGCCGAGTTTGAGCGCAGCTTCTCGCCGCCACTCTTTTCCAACAGCATCCCAGCCAACAATGCGCCCACCCATCGGACCGAGCTGCGAGACATCCGATTCGTGCGACCACACCGCCTCCATCGGGGTGATGTTGCCAACAAACATCTCGTTGAGCGCCGCATAGAACGCATTGTTTGCCGCGCGGACACCGGCAATGTCGCCTGCGGTCGGAGGACAGCAGACAGCCGAATCACTCGAAAAAGCGGTTGGACAGCAGATCGGACTCGTGGACTGACATCCGGCGATCGCGACTGCCGCGAGGATGGCGATTGAAATGCTGGACAGTCGAGTGCGTACAACGCGAGAATAAATGGGCATGAGCTCCTGAGTGTGTTGATGGAAATTCATCGAAAGGACCCTGTCGGCACGTGTGCCAGCAGAGCCTGAGGTGAACTCCCCCGGCTGGACTCGAACCAGCGACCTAGCGGTTAACAGCCGCTCGCTCTACCAACTGAGCTACAAGGGATTTGAATGTCAAGACTGAGAAACCCCTCTTCAAGGGCCTCGCAGCGTGGACAGGATACCGTCCAACGAGCCAAGAGGCAACGACCCCTTGACAATGGCGGCGGGAAGCCTATCCTGCGGGGCTTGGCACGTGGTCTAGATGGCCGCGATTGCCCTTGGAGAGCCCCCCCAGATGCGTAAAGACACACATCCCGAGTACTACCCCGAGTGCAAGGTCACGTATCGAGGCGAAGTCATCATGACTGTCGGCGCCACTGTGCCCGAAATGAAGGTTGAGATCTGGTCTGGATCACACCCCTTCTACACCGGCAAGTCCTCCTTCGTTGACACCGCAGGTCGGGTGGAGAAGTTCCAGAACAAGTTCAAAGGCGACTACTTCAAGAAAAAGAAGTAGCGACCTTCCCGTTTATTCTCGAAGCCGTGTCCACAAATGGGCACGGCTTCTTCATGCGCACACCTCAAGCCGATACCCTCACACACTCTGATGATCGAACTCCCAGAAAATCTTGTTGCCAAACTCGACGAACTCGCCGAACAGTTCGATGTGTGCCAAGCTCAATTGCTCACGCCAGAAGTGGCGGCCGACCACACACAAGTGCGAGAACTATCTATTCGCCGCGCTGCACTTGAACGAGTCGTGGCCCCCTACCGCGCCTGGGCAAGCACCCGCGCCGCACATGTCGATACGGCCTCGCTACTCGACGCAGAAACAGATAACGAACTGCGAATCATGATTCGCGAAGAAATCCAGGCAATCGAAGCGAAGGCAGACATGCTCGCAGGTGAATTGCAGGAACGACTCGTCCGCGCTGACGACGACTCGATTGGGTCACTCATTCTGGAGGTTCGTGCGGGAGTCGGTGGCGATGAAGCGGCCCTGTGGGCAGGGGATATTCTTGATATGTACCGCCGGTTCGCGGTGATCCGCGAATGGACGATGGAAGATCTCGACATCACGCCTGGCGAACAAGGCGGTGTCCGATCGGCCACCGTTTCCATTTCCGGAGAAGGCGCCTGGTCTTGCCTTGGCTATGAAGGCGGCACGCACCAAGTCAAGCGGGTACCTGCCACTGAGTCGCAAGGTCGCGTACACACATCGACTGCGACGGTAGCCGTGCTGCCAGAACCCAAAGAAATTGAGATTGATCTTGATGTCAATGATGTCAAAGAGATGATTACAACAGCCACGGGGCCCGGCGGACAAAATGTCAATAAGGTCTCTACTGCCGTCCATCTCATCCATGAACCAACGGGCATCGAAGTTCGGATGCAAGACACCAAGAGTCAGTCGCAGAATCGTCAAAAAGCATGGAAGCTGCTTCGAGCTCGACTCTACGAGCGGCAACGCGCCGAACAGGAAGCCGAGCGAGCCGAGAACCGGCAAGCGATGATCGGAAGCGGTTCACGGGCCGAAAAAATTCGCACTTACCGCTACAAAGATGCCATCGTGGTTGACCACCGCATTAGTCGCTCATTCCCGCTGCAAGGTCTACTACAGGGCGAATTGCAGGGGCTCATTGACGAACTCATCGAACTCGATACCGCCCAGCGACTTGCAGCCTTGTAATCAACTGGAACCGAAACACCGCTCTGGCAGTATCCTGATACTGGGAAAGCACCCCGGAGAACCTCCTATGACACGTCCCTCTCGCGGCCACGTCCGATCGGCCTTCACACTCGTTGAGATCCTTGTGGTTATCGCTCTGATCGGCGTTCTCGCTGGCATCTTGCTCGTCGCCGTTGGCGGCGCCACAACTGCTGCCAAAACGGTGCGGACCAAAGCGACCATGGAGTCGCTCTCGGCCGCCATCGATTCCTTTGTCCTTGAGCATGGTGCAATGCCCGGCGTCGTGCCGGTGGCCGCCCTGCAGCCAAGTGGCTCTGCCGGGTCATGGATGACGAGTACCCAGAACATCTTGCTTCATCTCATGGGCGGCGCCCGGGTCAGCCCCATGAACGACGGCGTGCCGCTGAACGCGGCAATGGAGGCTGAGTACAACAGATTCAAGAATGCTGCCATGGGCGAAGACGGCGTCGCTCCACTGAGTTTTACGCTCAACGACGCTGCTCATGACATCACCTACCAGGTCGTCGTGCGAACACCACGCATTGGCGAAGGGCCGTGGATCAACGGCAGCGATTACGCCCCCTACCTCTCTCCCAAGGAAAGTGAACTCATCGAGCAGTGGACATGGGGCTACGGCGATCAGAGCAGTAATAGCGACCTCCCCGACGGCCCAGACAACCAAGCCGTCACAGCCGGGTTTACGGCGCTGCCCGATCTTGTGGATGCTTGGGGACAGCCCATTATTGTCTTGAAGCGTGAGCGAGACTCAGGTCCGGTGCTTGTGCCAACAAGCAATCTTGACGATCTGCCACAATTCAGAATCAACGGCATCGACCGATACCTCGGCGCCACCACGCTCGGCAAGATGCAGTCACGCCAGCGGTGCCGACTCGCTGAAAATGCGCGTGGCAGCCGGATCGGCGAAGGGTCGGGCGAACTCGAACGTGAGTATTGGCTCTACCTATTGCTCTCCCATCCAGCAATGCGATGGGATTGGAGTAACGGCGATTGCGAAGGCACTGGCCGCGCTGGATACGTCATGATTTCCCCCGGACCTGACGGCACATTCCTCGCTCGGTACGATGGTCCGCGAGATGACACTACTGGTGTACCAATTCCCGCAGATGACTTTCCTGGCAATAGCACCGACCATGATGACCACTCACGTCTCAAAGACTTCGATGACGTTGTGATGTACGGCGGGTCTTGAACGGCTTCGCCACGCGGGGACTGACCTATCTCTCATATAGACAACGCCGCGATCCTGAGATCGCGGCGTTGTATTTGTGAACGTTGAAACCGAACTACTCAGGAGAGTAGGCCTCGCTCGGTGATACTTGCGAG
>JABJQE010000272.1 GCA_018663565.1 Phycisphaerae bacterium | reverse complement strand
ATTGGCTTAAACACCGGCCCGATCATTGCAATTCGTTTTGGTCGATCGCCGATGCGGTCGGTTCAGCAAGCACGACGGCGGTCTGCCCATCCAGTTCGATACTGGTGTCTTGCATGGCAGCTGGGAGGAGCACGGTGCTGCCCATGCCGAGCGGCGTAGTGCCGGATGTTGCGAGAATGCGAGCATCGCCGCGAATGCACATTGCGACAGTCGGCCCGGTTCTATCTGGAATACGCCAGGTAGACGGCGACGCGGTATCAAGGCGTCGCATGGTGAACCATGGCGTTGTAGTCAGCATGGTCTCGGTCACACCAGAAGCCGACACAGATGGTGCCGCAACTTCCGCAGGTGGCGGGGTGGTGAAGTCGATGCAGGCCAGTGACGCTGCGACATGCATGGTGCGTCCGGTTCGTCCCCAGTCCCATACGCGGAAAGTTGTATCGCTTGTCGTCTGGACTTCAGCGACAAGCACACCTTTGCCCAGCGCATGACAGGTTCCGCTGGGAAGGTCGTGGCAGCTTCCGAGCTGGGCAGGGCGGGACTGCAAGACGTCGGTCAGCCTGCCTGCGTCGAGGGCCACCTGCATCGACTCGGCAGTTGTGCCGGGCTGGACGCCCGCCCAGATGAGGCTCCCCGGGTCAGCATCCAGAACGACCCACGCTTCACTCTTGAGATAGGCACCTTCATGGGAATCGGCCCAGGCCTGATCAGGATGGACCTGCACCGAGAGGTTCTCGCAGGCGTCAAGAAACTTGATGAGCAGCGGAAACCGGCCCTGAGCGTTTAGAGGGACGGTTCCCATGATGTCCTGTTGGTGGGTGTCCAGTACTGAGCGGAGCGTGTGGCCGGCGAGGGGGCCGCTCGAGATTACGCTGCAGGGTCCATTGCCGGGCATATCAGCGAGTTCCCAGGATTCGCCGATGGGCTCGTCTGAGGGCAGTTGCTTGCCGAGTTTCTCGAGGCGACGGCCGCCCCAGACCTTGGGAACGAGGATCGGTGTGAATGTGAGTGGAGTATCGAGCATGGTTGGTCCTTGCCGCAGGCAGTTGAGGACGTAGGATAGGGATGTGATGAAGATTGTCCCACTGTCCGCGATGCTTTGTATCGGCTCTGCCGCCCTCGGCGGGGTTGTGATTCAGATGCCAGCTGCGCCCTCGACCACATCGGTTGCCGCGGCCACGCCGGCTGTGAGTCCACTGCAACGCTTTGCAATTGGTGAACCAGCCAAGGATCGCGCAGGCAATGTCATCCTGTACACCTTGCCGCCCACGGTTACGTCGGGAGGCGGAGGAGATGGCTGGGGCTGGGGCGGCGGATATGGATATGGCGGATATGGGTACGGCGGGTATGGCTGGAGCTACCCCATCATCTATTCGCCATGCTGCGTTCCATGCAGGCCGGTAACCCCTTGTGAACCATTCGCCCCCGTATGGGGTGGCGGCACGAGGGTGTTCATTGAACTGGGTTTCTGACCAACTCGCTTGAGTCAGATTCGCATCCCAGTGCACTGCACTTCAAATATGACTTGGCCATCGATCAGCCCTTGCGCAAAGCAAGAAAACCGACGCCGCTGAAACTTCTTCTCGACCGCAAGCAAGACGAGTTGTTGCCCGGGCTCGACGCTGCCTCGAAAAACACAATCATCGACGCGAGTAAATCCAAGAAACTTTGTGCTCTCGAATTGTTGCCGGTACTGATACAACACGCTGCTGATCTGCGCAGCCGCCTCAATCATGATGACGCCGGGGAGCAGTGGTCTTCCAGGCACATGGCCGGGCACCCAGAATTCATCGTCACGGACTTCCTTGATTCCGATGGCCCGTGTGCTCGAGTCATTGATCCAGACCACGCGGTCGACCTGCCGCATGTCGCCACATTGTGGGAGCAGGCCGTCAAGCTCCTCTTGCGTGAGGAAAGCTCTGGAAAGGTCATGGCCAGCGATGTCGAAGAGTGGTTCAGTCATGATGTGGGGCCAGCATAGAGGGGAGTGAGGGCTATTGAAAAGTCAGGCGGCCACCGATGTACTCGGTGGCCGCCTGTTTGTCGTGTGAACTGAGCCGATGAATTGGCTCAGTCGCCTTCTCTCATTGTGAGGACTTCTTTGCGAACGTCCTGAGCGGCGTTCTTGATGTCTTGCATAGACTTTCGGACACGGGTGCCAGCGGCCTTATTGCCACCAGCGCACTTGGCCACGTCGTCTGCGGCACCATCGATCAGGTTCTTGAGGTTTTCATATGACTGCATTGACTGAGTCCTTTGTTAATCCAAGGGCCGTCAACGCCGATCCCGAACGTCGGGGGGCGGTGCCCGTCAATAGTTGAGAGTATCGGTCAATCGACCGTAATTCCGTCGATATTGACGCTATGTCCCACTTTTTAGGCAGTTTGTTCGGTATTTGACCGGGTATTTGGTCAGATTCCGAGGTCGATCGCGTCGCTGAGGCGGTCTTTCCAGCGTTTCCGGACGGGTACAGCCACTGCTTCGATGAAACGTGTCACTTGCTCTGGGCATGTCCCGACATACCGGCTTGGGTCCAGCACATCTGAGAGATCTAGGCCGGAAAACATGGGGTCGCCACCGAGCCGCTCGAGAAGATCATTCTCTCCGCCCGATTTCACCACCTCGGCCGCGGCAACAGAGTGTTGCCGGACAGCCTCGTGGGCCTCTTGGCGATCGGCTCCTTGTTTGACGGCGGCCATCATGATGTCTTCGGTCGCCATAAACGGAAGCTCAGCTCGCAGGCGAGCCTCGACAATGGCCGGGCGGACAATCAGCCCGTCCGTCACGTTTCGCATGACATCGAGCACGCCGTCGAGCGCAAGGAACGCTTCTGGAAGCACGAGTCGTCGGTTGGAGGAGTCGTCGAGCGTTCGTTCGAGCCATTGCACTGCGGCAGTCTGCAGCGGCGACGCTGCGAGTGTCATGACGAATCGTGCCATGCCACAGGCTCGTTCGCACCGCATCGGGTTGCGTTTGTACGCCATCGCAGAGGAGCCAATTTGGTTCGACTCGAATGGTTCTTCGAGTTCCTTCACGCCAGCGAGCAGGCGTATATCGGTGGCGCACTTATGCGTGGCCGCCGCAACATTGGCCAGTGCTGCCAAGATCTGCGCGTCGACGATGCGGGGATAGGTTTGTCCGGTGACCGGGAATCGATCTTCCGCGGCCCAGCCCATACGCTCTGTGACGAGCAGATCAAGCGATTCGACTTTGTCCGCATCATGGTCAAACAAGGCCATGAACGAGGCTTGCGATCCAGTAGCGCCGCGGACTCCACGGAATCGCAGTGTGTCAAGTCGATGTTCGAGATCTTCTAGTGCAAGCCAGAGATCCTGCGCCCAAGTCGCTGCTCGGCGTCCAACCGTTACGGGCTGCGCAGGTTGATAGTGGGTCGCCCCAAGCGTCGGTAGGTCCTTCCACTTCTCAGCGAATGTGCACAGGGCGAGGATCACCCCAGCAGTTTTGGCCGAAATCAGTTCGATGGCGTCTCGAAGTAGGACCAGTTCGGTGTTGCAGTTGACGAATTGACTCGTGGCGCCCAGATGAATGATGCCCTTCGCATCTGGGATTTGATCGCCCCATGCGTGGACATGGGCCATGACGTCGTGCCGCAGCGAACGTTCATAGGTTTGAGCGGCATCGAAATTGATGTCATCAAGATGCGCCCGCATCGAGTCAATCTGGCTGGGCGT
>JABJQE010000271.1 GCA_018663565.1 Phycisphaerae bacterium | reverse complement strand
GGTTGTCTTTTTTGTCGTGGCTTTCTTTGTCGTTTTTTTCTTTGCCATCAGCGTTTGGTCTTCTTCTTGCTTCGTGTCTTCTTCTTGGCAGTTGTTTTTCGCCGTGTTCCCGTTTTCGTCTTGTCACCAAACAAGTCGGTGTTCTCATCGTCCAACGATGGTCCTGTTTGGCGATCATCGAGAATGATGACGTCGTCGTCCTTTGCGAGTCGCCCGCCACCGTCGATAACCTTGCCTTCGTCGTCGAGGAACTGATCGGCTTCTTCTGTCTTTGACTCCGCTTGCTTGAGCAGCGCGTCGTAGAGTTTCTTGGGATCGACGCCGGTAATGGCATTACATGCTGTGGAGATCTCGCCTATGTACCGCTCGAAGATGCTGCGTCGCTCGGACTCTTTCTTCATGCGTTGCCGGCGACGAAGATAGGTGCCGAGCTTGCGGCCACACTCCTGCAGGGCGAGTCGCATCTCTTTTCGAATTTCGTCGTAGTCGGCGATGGCCTCTTTGGATTCGCTTGTGAATGGAACCCAGACGCTCGCCATGTGCACCATGATGACCAGTGGGCCGACCGGTAGTCCACCGCGGGGCTGCGCAAGGCTGTAGTTTTTCCAGCCGGTTTCGGTAATGGCTTTGAAGGACGAACATGCTGACTGTTGGTACAGCAGTGGAACGCGGTTCGCGAAGCGAATGACGCGAGCTGTTTCTTCGCTCTTGAGTTCGCCGCCGAAGGCAATCGCGACTTCCATTTGGAATGGGTTTCCGCGGTACACCGATGGCGGCCGAGTCGCAGCAGCGAAGAACTCGGCCTTGACTTCCTTAAGCAATCCAGCAAGCAATGCCTTTGAGCCGATTGGCACAAGGCAATCGGTCGGCGGCGATGTGATGCGGGTGTCCTGAATAGATTTGTAGAGCTTCTCGGCTTCGGCATGACCGATGTTCTTCACCCAGGTCCGCGCGGTCATTCCAGCGGCTTCAGCGAGTTGTTTAGCTTTCTGTTGACCGACGCGGCAGAAGTCTTTTTGTAGGAAGCCACCAAGTTGGTTGGACTCGGTTCGCTCGAGCATTTGAATCAACGTGCCAAGCTCAATACCTTTGGGGTGAGGCTTGATTTCCTTCGCTTCCTCTGGCAGTTCATCCATCGCGCGGGGGAACACGATGGTTTCGTTGCTTGGCGTGATGTAGGTGAACTCAGCGTGCGGGTTGGCAATGGCCGTTTGTTCAAGATACTCATCAACGCTTTGGCGACCCTTTTGGTACTTGGCCTCGAGTTCGATGGCGACGATTGTGCCATGTCCATCGGGGAAGAGGTCGTTGCCTTCAGGATGTTCGGTGTCGCTAACTACTTCGGCGCGGTTCTTGGAGGTGTCAATCTTAAGGACGACCTCGTGCGCAGTCTTTCGCCGTCCGGTCTTGGAGACGATCTTGATCGGCTTGCCGGTGGTCATCAATCCATACATGCCCGCCGCAGAGATGCCGATGCCTTGCTGCCCGCGTGACATTTTCATGCGGTGGAACTTCGAGCCGTAGAGTAATTTGCCGAAGATGTTTTCGATCTGCTGACGAAGAATGCCGGGTCCATTGTCCTGAACGATGATCTTGAATCGCGTTTCGTCGATCTGCAGCAACTGGATCTTGAGGGTGGGCAGAATGCCCCCTTCTTCGCAGGCATCGAGCGCATTGTCGACAGCTTCTTTGACCGTCGTCAGCATTGCCTTGCGAGGGTTGTCAAATCCGAGCAGATGTCGGTTCTTGGCGAAGAACTCGCTGACCGAGATCTCTCGTTGGCTTGCGGCCATCGTCTCGGCCGTAGCGGCGGTCCGTTTTCTCGTCTTCTTTTTCGTTGCCACGGTCACCGGGGGCTCCATCCTGGGGGCGTTGAGGATCCGTCCTCAGCCGTTACGGTACCGGATTCTCGTGTCTTTCGACTGCCATGGTTGGCGTATTGGCTTCTGAGCAACGCGGGCGGCGAAGCGGTGGTCGCATAACGGCCGGGGCCGTACAATACGGAGCTTCCCAATAGGAGCGAATACCCCATGGAAACCACCCTCATTATTCTCAAGCCCGACGCCGTGCAGCGAGGCCTCATGGGCCGCATCATCAGCCGGTTCGAGGACAAAGGCATCCAAGTTGTGGGTGCCAAGTTCATGCAGATTTCGAGCGAACTCGCCGCGACGCATTATGCCTCGCATAAGGGCAAGCCCTTCTATGACGGTTTGGTTGGCTTCATGACATCGTCGCCGGTGTTGGTGCTCGCGCTTCGCGGCGTTGGATCAATTGCCATCTGCCGCAAGATGATGGGGGCTACCTTTGGCAGCAACGCCGATCCTGGCACCATCCGCGGCGACTTTGGCGTATCGAACAGTTTCAACCTCATTCACGGCAGTGATAGCCCCGAAGCGGCGGCTCATGAATTGAAGTTGTTCTTCGGTGAGGGCGAGGTCTTGGATTGGGATCGGGCCGGCGAGGGATGGATATATGACCTCTCGGGCGGCGACCCAGAGTAAGTCTGCCCGCCTTCTGAGGCCTGTATTGGTTGTGTTTTTGAAATGTGATGCAAGCAATGCCCAAGTATGGGCGTTGGAGGTGTCGCATGCCGATGGTCGAAATAAAATCTGGGAATCACATTGCCGAAGCGAGACCTTTCAACGCATGCTTTTTTGTTCCGAACCTTCACGTGGCCGCCCGCGTAGGGTCTTTCTGGGGTATCCGTGCGCCGGGACCGAACGGATACCGCTTCTGTGTCCCACTGGACTGACCATGCCACGATCAACTCCAACTCCTTTGCCTGCTCGAGGCCGAACCACGGCAGTGGGTCGCGTCAACGCTCTTGAGGACGCCTTGATTCGGGAGATCCGGAACACAAGCGTGGATTATGTTGATTCTGAGGAGTTTTCGCGTCCCGGTGCTGAGCGTCGGCTCTTTGATAATGCCGACCCAGTTCGGCAGCCTGATGTCACTTGGTACCGGCCGCTGATGGATCCCATCGGCACATCCACCGCCAAGACTACTCGGCCGAAGGAGTCAGTGGTCTTGACCGCCGCCGAAGAACGCATCATCTTTCTGCAGTACAACTACGCGCGATTCCGCGTGCGCCGTATGCAAGATCGCATCAAGTCCGATCGCCTGGGCATTCGGCAGCGACAAGAATTGTTGCGGTGGTACGCCGAGGCGCAACGACTTCGCCATCAAATCGCAGAATCCAACTTGGCCTTGGTCCTTGCAATGTCCAAGCGATTCCGTCTTGGCGATATGGAATTTGGTGATCTGATTAGTGAAGGCAATATGGCCTTGCTGCGAAGCGTCGACAAGTTTGACGTCGGCCGTGGATTCAAGTTCTCGACCTATTCGTGCCGTGCCATTCTCAAGGCATTCTCGCGTCACAGTGGGAAGCACCTGCGGTACCGGCAGCGGTTCGGCGCGAACTATGACCCTGACTTTGACCGGTCAAGTTTCCCGGCCGAACGCCGAGCCGAAGAGCTTCGCGATAGCGCAGATGAAGTAAAGCACATCGTTCTTGGTAATTATGCTGATCTGACCGATGTCGAGCGTGAAGTGATTCACCACCGCTTCCGGATTGGCCCCGGAGATGCAGCAGGTCTCAGGCACGAGCGACCTCGCACGCTCGCCCAGGTCGGCAAGCTGATCGGCCTGACCAAGGAGCGTGTGCGGCAGATTCAAAACAAGGCCTTGCGAAAGCTCCGCTTTGCGATTGAAGATAGCTCCTTGCCACTGCGTGAACGAGCCGGATAGAAGCAATCGCCTTTTCGACTCTAGCGTAGCGGACATGCAGGACACCAGTGACCCGCGGCACGCTACGCTGTCCATTGTGAGCAGCAAATCATCCACCATGTCGCTTCCGGTGATGCCTCAGAAGAAGCCAGTAACAATCGGCTGGGGTCGACGGTGGGGGCTTCGACTGACCGTACTGGTCATTGTTCAGATGGCAATGATTCTGCACATTCTGGTGTGGTGGATCGGCGTTCCGTGGGGATGGGAAACACTCTCGCCGGTTGAGCCGTCGGAGTCGATTCAAACGGTATCCGATGGCATCATCAACGCGGGGGCCATCTTCTTCGCGGTGGCTTTGTTGTCAACGGCGGTTCTTGGGCGATGGTTCTGCGGGTGGGGCTGTCACATCATGTTGCTGCAGGATTGGTGCCTTCGGTTGCTTAGCCGGCGGGGCATTCGCCCACGGGCCTTTCGAAGTCGGTTGCTTCGCTGGGCCCCTTTATGCCTGGCCTTGTACATGTTCATCTGGCCCATCTTCTATCGGTTTGTGGTGGCCGCCTATACCAGGCCAGACCTGGAGTGGCCTGGGTTTCATGTGGAATTGTTGACCGCAGACCTGTGGGCCACCATGCCCGGGTTCTGGGTTTCTGTGGTGTTCTTGTTCATGTGTGGGTTCGTGACGGTCTACGTGCTTGGTGCGAAGGCCTTTTGTACCTATGCCTGCCCCTATGGGGGGTTCTTTGCGCCGCTTGATCGCGTGTCAGTTCGGCGAGTTGTGGTCAACGATGACTGCGAAGGATGCGCTCTATGCACAGCGGCCTGCACGTCAAATGTGCGGGTGCATGAGCAAGTGGCTGCCTTTGGAAGTGTTGTTGATGTGGGCTGCATGAAGACGACCGATTGTATTGATGCGTGTCCGAAGGACGCGTTGTCGATGCGGTGGGCGAAGCCAGCAGTGGCAACTCGAATTCGTTCTGGCGGTACGAAACCTCAGAAAAAGTGGGATGTGTCGTGGGGCGGAGAAATCGTTCTAGCGCTCCTTATGTTGCTGTTCTTCTTGGCGTGGCGTGGCGCTTATGGCCTTGTTCCAATGCTGTTGTCGCTTGGCGTCGCAGCCATTCTTGTGTGGTTGTTATGGAAGTCGTGGCGAATGATTCGTGATGCCAATGCATCGTTTCATCGGTGGGGGCTCAAGCGATCGGGACGTGTGACAGGAGGCGGAGTTGTCTTCTTGCTGGCGACGCTCATTGTCTTCGCGGCGACCGCGCAGGCGGCTGCTTCGCATATCCTTGGATGGAAGGCTGGTCAGAGAGCAGAAGGGTTTCGCCAGCAGATCACTGCGCCTATGCGGGCTGGTGCAACGCCGTTGACGGGCGATGAACAAGCACGTGCTAGAGAGGCCCTCGAGTGGTACCAACTGGCCGGATCGATGCGCCGAGGTGGCGTTGGCATGGCGAGTGACCCTAATGATCTTCAGGCGTCCGCTCGAATTCATGCGCAACTTGGCGAGCTTGAGCAGGCCCGCGTGTTGCTTGATGAAATCGAGGCCATGTCAAAGCCAAACGAGTCCCTCGCCATGGAGAGATTCATGCTTGGCGTCTCTCTTGATCCGCCGGCCAATGTGATGACCTGGGTGGATCAGCGATTGGTCGAGCACATTGGCTGGGGCAAGCTTCGTGCAGTCGCGGTTGAATGGGCCGCATCGCGCGGCGACTTCGTGTCAGCGGGTTCGTTATCGCTTGGGCCTGATGCCCGCAAGTACGCAGCAATTGGCGCTCTGCAGAAGGGCGATTTGAAGAGTGCCATCGATCATATGGAGCAGTATTTGCAGGCGGCCCCGTCTGATGCGCTGGCATGGGCGACGCTCGGGCGTGTCTTGCTTGCAACCGGTGACGTGGCTGCTGCTGATACAGCAATGCGCCGAGCATTTGCAGCGAGAGAATCGCTCGATACAGCAGCTCAGCAATCGCTTGATCATGAGATGGCGGCCTACGCCGCAGAACGTCGCATGGTGACTGGTCAGGAAGCGCCCTGAAATACCGCAGCAAGCTCTTCGCTTGTCTCTGCTTGGTAGGCAGCTTCTCTGGTCATGCGATCGCACATTAGCCGACTGATGCCACCGAGCACTTGAATGTGCGAGGCCGTGTCATCAGGCGGTGAGAGCACAAGGACAATCAACCGAACAGGCTTCTGATCGAATGATTGAAAGTCAATTGGTGTTGCTGGCTTTCCAATAGCAAGTGTCAGAGAATCAACACAGTCACAGCGGCCGTGCGGTACCGCGAGCCCTTCGCCGATGCCTGTTGTTCGTTCTTGCTCGCGGGCCCACGTAGTCTTAATTGCAGCTTCGACGTCAGATACCAAGCCCTGTTCGCCGATGAGTTCGATCAACTCGCGAATCGCGCCGAGTCGGTCCTCGGCCGCGAGGGGGACGCGGATGATGTCCGGACTGATAAGCGTTTTAATTTGCATGAGAATCACTCGGCAATATCGGGACGAAGCGAGGAATGGTATCGAGCAAGCTTACTAGCCGTCTGATCGGGGCTTTCGCAGGAGGGCAAAGAATCCACCATCTCGCCAGTGCGTGGCCTGATCGCCTGGCCCGCCTTGGCCAAGTTCGCGTCGCATCATCGCGACCTCGAGATCATGCCATTCGGTGAGCCATTCGATCTGCTTCTCATTCTCGTCTGGGTGGATGCTGCAGGTCGCCCAGAGCAGTGTGCCGCCAGGGGCGAGAAGGGCCAGCGAGTCGGCCGCGATCTGGCGTTGGAGGTCTCGCAGCCTCTGTCGGGTCGCTGAGTCCTGCCGGTGGCGAGCTTCAACTCGCCGGGCAAGAACGCCAGAATTGCTGCACGGGACATCGAGCACCAGCAGATCCACAGTGCCAGCAAGGGACATGAGTTCTTTGGATGGGCACGACTCAATTCGATCGTGCGAATCTGCAAGGTCGTGAAGACTCAGCATGCGGCCCGGGCTGATGTCCGATGCGACCACGCGGGCCATTGGGTGAATCGCGGCGAGCTGCCGGGTCTTCGTTCCGCGGCCGGCGCAGACATCAACGATGAGCTGGGGGGCAATTGCCGACGTGGCAGCGCAGGCCGCTGCGGCGGTGGGGTCTTGAACAATTGCAGTTGGGAACTGGTCCAGCACATCCGTCAGGTTCCCGCCAGGTTTGAGTACCTGAAACCCGGCAGTCTCGTGGGGCTCGAGGTCATCGTGTTCGCTAGCGCCGTGCATAATGATGGGGGGTCTGGCCATCGCGTGCAGTGCTAGACGGGTTGCTTCGGCGGCGCTATCGGTGCGAGTGATTTCCTTGAGGAACCCAGCGCCGCATCCAGTTTGGCGTGTAATACGACGCTCTGGTTCGCCGGCGAATATTGGTTCACCCAGCCGCCATCCGGTGCCATCGTTTCGAACAAGGTGAGCGGGGTTGGTAGGGTCAGCCTTCTCGAGCTTTTCGACGCGAAGTTTCGCGACCTTGCGGAGCACTGCATTCACCACGCCAGATGCGCGAGCTGCAGTCGTCGTCTTGCACCAGCCGACCGATTCACCAATGACGGCATGGTCGGGAACGCGGTCCATGAACAACAACTGAGCGGCGCCGCCCATGAGCGCCGCCTTGACCGCCGGTTGTTGCTGATCCCAGGGTTGGTTGAGCCTCGGCTCGAGTACTGTTCGCAGCGTGGACCACCGAATTGTGACTTCGCGGTCAATGGTATTTGCAAGGCGAGCGTCCCGTGGGCTCAGCCCAGAGACATCAAGCGGGTCTGGGAAGAGTTCGGGAAACCGGCGAGCTTTCGATTCGAGGTGCGGAAACACCGCAGCTCGGGCCGGGCTAATCATGTTTGATTGTGTTGTGGACTCAGACACCAGCAGTATCGCACGTGGCGGCCTTCTTCAAGAGTTCTGCTTTGTCAGTTCGTTCCCACGTAAAGCTGCCGGTTCCTGCTTCATCATATTTTCGACCGAAGTGGCCATGGGCTGCCGTAGGCGAGTAGATCGGTCGGAGCAGATCGAGCGTTTCGATGATGCCCGCGGGAGTCAGTTTGAACGTCTTTTGGATGGCTTCCGAGATAGTTGCTTCTGGCACATGGGCCGTGCCCTGGCAGTCAACAAACACCGAAGTGGGTTCTGCGACGCCGATGGCATAGGAGAGTTGCACTTCGCAGACATCGGCGAGTTCTGCAGCCACGACATTCTTGGCGATGTAGCGAGCCATATAGGCGGCGCTGCGGTCGACCTTGCTTGGATCCTTGCCCGAGAAGGCGCCGCCGCCATGTCGGCCGCGGCCGCCATAGGTGTCAACGATAATCTTGCGACCAGTGAGGCCGCAGTCGCCGAGTGGGCCACCAACCTCGAACTTGCCTGTTGGGTTGAAGTGCACTTTGATGTCATCGTTCCACCATTTGCCAAGGACTGGCTTGATGACAAATTTGATGACCTCGGCGGTAAGATCCGACTGCGTGTCATTCCACTCGGGACCGTGTTGTGAACTCACGACAACAGTCGTCACGGCAGTGGGAGTCAATCCGTCATAGGCCACAGTGACCTGCGACTTCGCATCGGGTCGAAGGTGTGGGATCGTGCCGCTTTGCCGAGCTTCGGCGAGTGCTTCAACAAGTCTGTGACTCAGGTCGATTGGAAGTGGCATGAGCGATTCAGTTTCGTTACAGGCAAACCCAAACATCAGGCCTTGATCGCCTGCGCCTTGTTCGGCATACATGCCGCGGTCGTTATCGACGCCTTGGGCGATATCGGGAGACTGCTTATCAAGCGCGACTAGGACGGCGCATGAGTCGGCGTCAAATCCGATGTGTGAATCGGTGTATCCAATTCGGCGAATGGTGTCGCGGACCACCGAGGCAATATCGACGTATCCATCACAGGTCACTTCGCCAGCGATGATTGCCATGCCGGTGGTGACCATGGTTTCGCAGGCCACCCGCGAGTGGGGGTCAACGCGAAGCATGGCGTCGAGGATGGCGTCCGAAATCTGATCGGCCATCTTGTCAGGATGGCCCATGGAGACGGATTCAGAGGTAAAAACATGGGTGTTGGTCATCATGGTGGCTCCAAATGATGCAGCGCCGTTGGGGGGCTGCGGAAGCCACATATCGTACCCGCCCGCCGCCTTGGGAGGGGCGGACCGATACAATTGGCCGCATGGATGTGCCGATGACATTGACCAGGATTCTGATTGGCGAAATGAGCGATGCGCAGCTCATCGAACTGACAGAGGTGGATGGCACACGGCGTGTGCCCATTGTGGTCGGCGTGACCGAGGCTTTTGCGATTGAGCGGCGGATCAAGCATATTGACATCCCTCGCCCGATGACCCATGAGTTGCTTTCAGCGACGATTGTGGCGCTCGGAGCAAAGCTTGAGCGGGTTGTGATTCACGATTTGGCAGAAGGCACCTTCTATGCCATGTTGTGCCTTCAGCGTGGCGACGAGGAAATCCAGGTCGATGCTCGCCCCTCAGATGCCATTGCCTTGGCGGTGGGCGGCAACGTTCCGATACTGGTCAGTGAGGCCATCATCGAAGAAATCGAGCGAGAGGGCGGAATGCCCGGCTTCGATCCGCCCTTTGGCGGAGAGGGCGACTCGATGGATGATGACGACTCGGGGTGGGCGTGAGCGATTCTGAACAACAAAAGCCAGCCGGGCGTATTCGAATGCGTCCGGGCGACTTCCTTGTCGAGGAGGTTTCAGCATTTGAGCCCTCAGGCCAAGGGCCGCATCTTGCGATCTTGATTCGCAAGGAGGGTCTCGACCATCGTTCGATGATCCGTCATATCGCATCGGCTTGTGGTGTCGGTTCTGGGCGTGTCGGGTGGGCTGGCATGAAGGATCGTGATGCCGTCACGCTGCAGTGGATTACCGTGCAGTGTGGCGAGGTTGATGTCACGCGAATTGATTCGCAGGGTGTGGGTGTCGTGCAGGCTGCACGCCATGATCGCAAACTAAAGCTTGGGCAGCTGACGGGTAATCGATTCGTTATTCGGATACGTGAACTCGACCCCGTTCTGGGGCCTCGCATTCATCGAGCATTGTGTGCGCTTGCGAAGGGCGGTCTTCCGAATCACTTCATGGAGCAGCGGTTTGGCTATCGCGGCGTCAATGCAGCGATTGGATCGTGCGCTCTGCGAAAGAAGTGGGATGAATTGATTGACGCGTGGCTTGGTACAGCGGCGCCGCCATGGCCTAGTGCCGAACAAGAACGCCGCGACTTGTGCGTAGCCGGTCAGTATCGCGATGCCGCTGCTCGGTGGCCAGCATCATGGGCACCCGAGCGATCGACGCTGGAGCATTTGGCACGGGGCGCAACGCCACAAGAGGCGATTTTGGAAGTCCCAATGCCAATTCGACGAATTTGGACGGATGCCGCTCAGGCCACCATTTTCAACGACATCTTGAACCAACGACTCGCTGCAGGTACTGCTGCGACTCCTATGGATGGAGATATCACGTGGAGTCACGAGCGGTTTCTTGAGTGTGTGGATGCCAGTGAATCGAGCGTACTTGGCGCCGTGCCAACGGGTCCGTTGTGGGGGCGTAAGCTGCGTCCATCAACTGGGGCGGTGCTACATGACGAGCGAGCGGCGCTTGCGCGAAGCGGTCTTGATGATCGGGATTTCGGTGGATCAGGCTCGCCAACCGGTGGGCGGCGACCGCTTGTCGTTCCAGTGGTACACCCACATTGTGAGTCTGGATTTGACGATCACGGCCAGTACGTGGAGATCTCGTTCACATTACCAAAGGGTGGGTATGCCACCGCTGTCGTGGACGCACTTATCGACCGCGGCGTACACTGAAGAACTGCTGCAGCAAGGCTACGCTTTCATCTCTCAGCACGCCACCGATTCCTTCGAGTCGATGGTTGAGTCGCGGGTCAGCATGTATTTCGTACAGCGATCCGCACGCGCCTGACTTTGCATCATCAGCGCCCCAGACCACTCGGTCGAGTCGTGCGTTGACAATGGCGCCGGCGCACATGGTGCAAGGCTCTAGCGTGACGGCCATTGCGCATCCATGTAATCGCCACGATTGAAGTCGTTTCCCGGCTTCTCGCATGGCCACTATCTCGGCGTGGCCGCTTGGATCGTGGTCGAGCTCTCGTCGGTTCGCGCCCTCGCCAAGAATTTCGTCACCTCGGTACACGACGGCTCCAACCGGTATGTCGCCACGCGATGCTGCTTCAGATGCAAGTGTGAGCGCTCGTTGCATCATTGCGATGTCGATTCCACTCGCTCCACTCATTCCTCTTCGCCGTCCGATCCACGAAGACCACGGGCCACCCGTTCGACGGGCAGTGTCGCGACGAGAATGATGCCAAACTCATACAAGCCGTAGAGCGGCACAAGCATCAGCAGCATTGAGAATGCATCAGCCGGCGTGGTGATAGCCGACACAATGGCGCACACCAGCAAGGCCCATCGTCGTTTCGATCTCAGTAGTGGAGCATTGAGTAGTCCGAGCCATCCGCCGAGCAGCATGACGAGCGGCAACTGGAAGGCTAGCGATACGCCGAGCAACAAGGCCAGTACGAAGTTGATGTACGAAGACAGTTGAAAGACCTGCGTGACCGCCGTTCGGCCCTGGAGCGGCATCTGAAGGACTTGGACCTGTCCTTCAACATCGGACGTCACGGCTATTTGGAGCGACGTGGCGTCAGCATTGACCCACGTCTGCCCGACGACTGCTTCAGTGGGCGGCGTGTCCAACATGGGAATCACCAGCGCCGATTCGGCTCCGGTGCTTGGAATTGGCAAGTACTGCGGCGGCACATCAACGCCTCGCGTAATCAGCATGAGCACCTGCAACATGAGGGGCAGCATGAAGAAGTACATGACCGCAATGCCTATCAGTGTCAGCAGGAAGCTGCCGGGCATAAGCAAATATACAAACCGTCGCTCTCGTGGGTACAGGCCGGGGCTGACAAACAACCATGTCTGCCACAACAGCCATGGCAGTGAGAGTACGAGTGCCAAGATGATGCTGAGTTTGAGTTCAAGCATCAAGAATTCGGGCGGACTGAGCACCTGTACTTCGGGCGGGAATCCCCAGTTAAGCTGCACATGTTGGAGTGGCAACAGAAGCCACTCGATCAGGATGTGCGCTACAAAGAAGATCAAGATCGAGAGTGGTAGTGGCACGATGAGTCCAGCGATGAGCCGCTTGCGGAGTTCATCAATGTGATCCCCGAGGCTCATGGTGTATTCGCCGGGGTCGTGCGGAGTTTTGTCTTGATCGTCAAGGCCCATCAGGAATCCGATTTCGCTTGCGCACTCGTGACACCGGGTGTGTCGATTCGTGGGTCGGGCAGCGTCTGGCCAAGTGCCTCGAGTTCTTCCTTCGTGTCGTCAGCGAGATCCTTTGGAGCAACGATTTGGACGACGGCATACAAATCGCCTGTCACATCTTTCTCGTTGGTGATTCCTTGTCCACGGACACGGAGCCGTGCGCCGGACGAACTGCCCGCGGGAATTCGGAGATCAACTGATCCCTTGAGAAGGGTCACGCATACGGTCGTTCCAATGGCCGCTTCGGCGATCGTGATCGGGATGTTGACGATCAGGTCGAGACCTTGGCGTGTATAGAAAGGATGATTGCCAAGCTTGACCGTGACGATGACATCGCCACGATCACCGCCGCTGCTTCCCATGCCGCCTCGCTTGCGAAGCCGCATCTTGCCACCATCTTCGATGCCGGCCGGCACATGCAAATCAACCTTTGATCCGTCGTCGAGGATGAGGTGCTCGGTGCCACCAACCGCCGCAGTCTGGAAGGTGACCTGAATCGTCTTGGAGACATCGACGCCGCGGTGGGGGGCTGGTCGCCCGGCGCCGCGTGGCTGGCCACCAAAGCCGCCACCGCCACCTTGGCCGCGGAACATCTGCTCAAAGATATCTTGAAAATCGCCCGCATCGACTTGTTGGCCGCCGCCCCACCCTGCACCAGGTGGCGGGCCCGCGCCGGGGCCTCCGGTGCTACCAAACCGATCATAGGCGGCGCGTTTTTCGGTGTCGGACAGAATTTCATACGCTTCTTGGACGGTCGCGAATTTCTTCTCGGCGTCCGGCTCGGTACACACGTCCGGGTGATAGGTTCGCGCGAGTTTGCGATAGGCCGACCGGATTTCGTCGTCGGTGGCTGAGCGTGTCACGCCGAGCGTTTCGTAGGGATCAGGTGCACTGGCCATAATGTGGCAGGGTATCAGGCCCCTTGCTGATCTTCCTTCCTCAGGGCGGGGGACGTCGGGTAGGCTTTGCGGATGTCAGATTCCACTCCAATCGCAGTTGTGCTCGTGTCTGGAGGCCTCGACTCCGCCACAGTGCTTGCCAAGGCACAATCGCAGGGTTTTGCCTGCATTGGCGTGTCCTTTGACTACGGACAGCGACACCGCTGGGAACTCACATGCGCCGCTCGGCTCTGCGAGGCGGCCGGTGTTGCCGACCACCGCGTCATTTCGCTTGATCCGATGCCCTTGCAGGGGTCGGCGCTGACTGGCGGTGGAGATGTGCCCCACCCGAACGACCTTGAATCGATCGGCGGCTCCGTCCCAGCTACCTATGTGCCCGCCCGAAACACGATCTTTCTTTCTATGGCGCTCGGGATGGCTGAGGTCTGCGGATCGGGCGATCTCTTCATTGGAGCCAATGCAGTCGACTACAGTGGATATCCCGATTGCCGGCCCGAGTACATCGCGGCGTTCGAGACGCTTGCAAACCTCGCGACGAAGGCAGGTGTAGAAGGTGACGGCATTCGCGTTCACGCGCCGCTCCTGGACATGACCAAGGCAGAGATCATTCTTGATGGGACGCGGCTCGGCGTGGACTATGGGCTCACGAGCAGCTGTTACGACCCAGCTTCTGATGGGCAGCCGTGTGGCATGTGCGAATCGTGCGTGCTGCGAGCAGCAGGGTTTGAGCAGGCTGGGCTTGCTGATCCATTGTGTGATCGGTCAACCGGATGTTGATACAGCGGCTTGCAGCATGTGCGGTTGTGTTGCTGTGCACGCTTAGTTGTCGTCATGATGGCCTTCCAAAAAGCGAAGCCGATGTTGAGAAGTGGTCAACTGCTTGCGCAAATCGCCTCGTCGCCGAAGCCGCTGAGTGGTACGACGGGCTGGACGCTACGCTCTCGGAAGATGAACTGGCATTCCGTGTAGAAGCCTTTCTTAGCACCGCGGGATGGCTCAAGACTTATCGCCTAGTGATGGACCGGCAAGGCGTCGCGATTGATATCACCTGGGATAACGAGTTCTGGGATGCCGCGTCCGCAGTCATGTCTGCGGATGCTTTGAAGAGGTGGAAGGTGTACTCGGTGCGTACGCTCGACGAGGTCCGCGTTGCCACGGGCATCATGCCGCCACGCAGTTGGTCCGATGTTTCGGCTCTGCCGGTGCTCGCCACAATCGCCACCAATAGTGGCATGCCCCCAGAAGCGGCGATGTCTACGCTCGACCGACTCATTCCACTGCCAGTACGCAAGCCAGTCACCATACGGCTATTGACGGTAATGCCAGAGTTTCCGATCGTTGCTGACTTTGCTCAGTCACCATCTCGGTAGGGCACCACAAGAAGAAGCTGCTGTAGTCGCTAGATGTCGAGGTTCTTGACTTCCAACGCGTGGTCTTCGATGTACTTGCGTCGTTGCTGCACATCTTCGCCCATGAGAATGCTGAAGAGTCGGTCGGCTTCGCTCGCCGCAGCAACAGTCACCTTCAGCATGGTGCGTTGATCTGGGTCCATGGTGGTGTCCCAAAGTTCTTCTGGGTTCATTTCGCCAAGGCCCTTGAAGCGTTTGACTTCAATATTGCTTCGGCCGATTCCGCGAAGTTGCTCGAGGATGCCTGGCAGGTCAGCGACTTCGACCGTGTGTTCTTTGTCGGTGCCTGCATCGACGACCCACGCATAGGTAGTTGGGAGGAGTTCGCCCGAAACTGTTTCTTCTTGGGCCAATCCCCAGTCTTCGATGTTGAGATTGTGTTCGGCAAGGTCGGCTGCAATCTTCTCGATCTCTGCGTTTTCGTGCAGTTCACGCAGTGACGCGATGGCGCTGCGGTCGGTTCCGTTGGTTCCAACGATGTCGTCGAGCACGAGCGATTCAGACTGCACGAATGCTCGGGCTTCTGCTTCGTCCCAGCACAACTTGTCGCCGGCGGTCCAAGTTACGCGGTATCGGGGCAGGCGGCCTGCGCCGGTCGGGTCTTGCTCACGTGCGGCGAGTAACTCGTTGAAGGCTATGCCACGACGGTTTGAGATACCAACAAGATCTACGAGCCTTGTCATGCGTTTGACCATGCGGTCAAGATCGTCTCCGCTGATTCGGTTCTTGATCGTTGTGGGATTCTCCCGCACGATGAACTCTGCGTGTGCGAGTGCCATCTCGGTCAGGTGCGATGTCATCTCACCTTCGTCCAAGACATACACCAGTTTCTTGCCACGCTTGACTTGATACAACGGAGGCTGCGCGATGTAGACTTTGTTCTGTCGGACCAGTTCAGGCATTTGCCGGAAGAAGAATGTGAGTAGCAGTGTGCGGATGTGTGATCCATCTACATCGGCATCAGTCATGATGATGATTCGGCCGTATCGCAGCTTGGACAGGTCGAAGTCTTCGCCGATGCCGCACTGCAATGCCTGGATCAAAATGCGAATCTCTTCGAAGCCAAGCACTTTGTCGAGCCGAGCCTTTTCGACGTTGAGGATCTTGCCCTTGAGGGGCAATATGGCCTGCGTGTCATGGTCACGACCACCTTTGGCGGAGCCGCCTGCCGAATCGCCTTCGACAATAAACAGTTCGCTGCGGTCGACATCATTGGTCACGCAGTCGGCGAGTTTGGATGGCATGCCACCCGACTCAAGCGCGCCCTTCCGTTTGATGAGGTCGCGGGCCTTGCGAGCTGCTTCGCGGGCCTCGGCAGCGAGGATTGCGCGGCTGCAAATCCTCTTGGCTTCGGCCGGATTTTCTTCTAGCCAACTACCGAGCGCGTCATGAATGGCTCTGCTGACAAAGGGCTCGACCTCGGGGTTGAGCAACTTCTCTTTGGTTTGGTTGTTGAACTGCGGTTCTGGGATCTTGACCGAGATGACAGACGTGAGGCCTTCGCGAAGATCATCACCTGAAGGCGTCAACTTCTTGATCAGGTTGTTCTTCTTGGCGTATCCATTGATCGTACGCGTCATGGCCGTTCTGAAGCCAGCGACGTGAGTGCCACCATCTGGATTGACGATATTGTTGCCGAAGGCCAGCATGTGCTCGGCAGCTGAGTCGGTGTATTGGATGGCCATATCAAGCGACAGGCCGCTCTCCTCATTTTCCCGAATGATGCGGATGATGGGGCTAACCGTGGCTCGAGATTCATTGATGTACGCGACGTAGCCCGCGATGCCGTCTTCATAATGAAAGACTTCATCGCGAATTCGACCAGCACTATCAACTCGTTCGTCGACGAGGCGAATCGAGACGCCTGTGTTGAGGTATGCAAGTTCGCGGAGTCGGTGTTCCAATGTTTCCCACCGGAAGTCGGTGTCGGTGAATATCTGAGGGTCAGGCTTGAAAGAGATGGTTGTGCCGGACGTTCGTCCGTCGGCTTCAACCGCGGGGCCAACTTCATGGAGTGCCTTATTGATCTCGCCTCTGTTGAACGAGATAGCGTGTACTGCGCCGTCTTTGATGATCTCGACGAGTGTCCACTCAGACAGAGCGTTGACACACTTCACGCCAACGCCATGCAGGCCACCTGACACCTTGTAGGTGTTGCCATCAAACTTACCGCCGGCGTG
>JABJQE010000270.1 GCA_018663565.1 Phycisphaerae bacterium | reverse complement strand
CCCTCACGACTTCCCACAATCAATTCGATCGCCGCGCTCGACCACAATGGCGACCTCGCAGTGTTTAGTCAGTGGAGCGAAGACCTTGCATTCGCCGCGCCTGGAGAAGGCATCTACACCACCCAACTCGGTGGCGGGTATGACTTCAGCGACGGCACATCGTTCTCGGCTCCCTATGCCGCCGGCGTCGCCGCGTTGTTAATGTCTGAGGACATGGAACTCACTGCTATCGAATGTGAGCAAATCCTCTATGCCAGTGCCGTGGACCTTGGCGACGCTGGCTTCGACGATCACTTTGGACACGGCTTCGTCAACGCCCTCAATGCCCTTGAAATGCTCAATCAAGGCGGCTGCTGCGTGGGCGATTCCTGCATGGTCGTCAACGAATCTGACTGCGGCGGTACGTGGCTCGGCTCAGGAACCGACTGCAGCAATAGCCCATGCAACAGTACGCCAGGACCAGATGGCGCATGCTGCCTGGAGGGCGAGTGTTCCATCAGCACCGAACCTGATTGCAGCGGCGCATGGCTCGGAGCAGACACAGATTGCACCGACAACAACTACTGCACACCAGACACCGGCTATCGCTTGGTGCCTGATCAGTACGCCACCATCCAAGAGGCAATCAATGCCTCCTCAGATGGCGACACAATCTTGGTTGAACCCGGCACCCATCTTGGTTCGGGCGAAACAGTGCTCAAACTCTACGGGACGTCTGTCACCATCGAAGGTATTGCCGGTGCTGATCGCACCTTTATCGATGGCGAAGATGCACGACGTGTCGTGACGTGCTCGAGCCACGAAGAGGGTGTGCTCATCAAGGGCTTCACAATTACTGGCGGGTATAGCACAACGGGCGCTGGCGTCTATTGCGTAGATAGTTCACCAGTCTTCACCGACTGCATTATGGACAGCAATGTAGCCACATCACTTGGTGGCGGCGCATACTGCTATCAGAACGATATCAACGCAGTCAGCCCCTCGTTCATCAACTGCACATTTGCAAACAACTCCGCCGGAAACGGTGGTGGTCTTTACAGTTCGGACAGCAACCCATCGCTCGTGAGTTGCACCGTGACCGGCAACACCGGCGGCGGCATCTACAACACCGCTGGCGGACCGGTGCTCTCTCGAACCGTACTGTGCCAAAACTCACCCGCTCAACTTGACGGTGATTATGTCGACGGTGGCGGCAACCGCATGATTGACTCATGCCCAGGCTGCTCAGGTGATATTGATGGCGGCACAGATGAACAAGTTGATAGCGATGACCTGCAATGGCTCATCTCCGCGTGGGGCAGCAGCGACGTGCTTGCTGATATCGATGACACCGGCACAGTTGGTGTCGCTGACCTCATCAGTCTGCTCTCACAGTGGGGTGCCTGCAACTGATTTGTCGGGACGACAGTTCACCCTTGACTGGAAATGGACAGACCCATAGGATCGAATACATCATCCCACCACGCCGCTGACGCGAGTGGGGTGATGTTCGTTTGTGATTACATCCTGCAAACCAGGCAAGGGCTGAGATGACACACAAATACAACGGTGGATTCACCAAGATGCAAATCTGCCGAACACTCGCGGCAATTGGTCTTGTGGGATCAGTGCCAACAGCCGGAGCACTGACCGAGGAGATGGATCACCCCACGCCAATACGGCAGTGGCCCACACTCATGAATCTTGAACAACCACATGAGACCATCGTGGTGCCTGATCTTGCGCTCGCCGATGGCAGCACGATTGGCATCACGCTCGATCCATTCAGCATCATGTCGCCTGGTGGATTTGCGGTCATTGAGAGCGCCGCCGGCACCCGCGATTATGTCGAAGAAGAACTCGTACACCTGTACCGCGGCACGGTCAACGGTTCGCTTGACTCGCGCGTCTACATGGCAGCGACTGCAACAACTGTCAATGGATTTGTACGCATTGGCACCGAGGACTACATTGTTTCATCGGGGCCGAACACGGGAACACTGAGCAATCAGTTGTTCATCACGCCACTTCGTGGCGGACTTGATGCGTGGATTGCCGGCAACGACTTCTGTCATGTTGATGAGATTGCCCAACCATTTGTCACCACTGATGACGATCCGCAACAGCATGGATCGCCACGAGGCGACACCTGTGTCATCATTGAGATTGCTGTTGAAACTGACTGGGAATACACAAGCTCACTCTTTGGTGGCGACGCAGAAGCGTCGCTCGCCTACGCCATGACGCTCATGGGCGCCGTGTCTGAGATCTATGTCGAAGATATGCAGGTAAGGCTTGAACTCTCCTATGTACGCACCTGGGCAGACAACTCTGACCCCTACCCGTCGAATGCAGAAAACCGCCTCGATGAGTTTCGATCTCACTGGAACTCCAATATGTTCTGGGTACATCGCGATCTCGCCCATCTCCTGTCCAAACCATTCAGTGGCGGCCTAGCCTGGGTCAGCGTTGTCTGCAATTCCAACTGGGGCTACGCCGTATCAGGGTCGCTCAATGGCGAGTTTCCGTACCCACTACAGGACAATCACTGGAATAACTGGGACCCTGTCGTGGTGGCCCATGAACTCGGGCATAACTTCAGTTGCCTTCACACTCACGATCTTGGAATCGATGGGTGTGGACAGGGCGACTGCACAGACGCTGATCAAGGGACGATCATGAGTTATTGCCACCTTTGCTGGGGTGGCATGTCCAATATTCGGCTTGGCTTTCATCCGCAGAATCAAGCCCGCATGAACTCGATGTTTGCGAGCAACTCATGCGACAGCGTCGGGAGTTGCCTCGAGAGCGCCGCCACACCGATCGGCGCATGCTGCAACGGCGGCACGTGCTGGGTAAGTACCGAGGCCAACTGCACAGACGATTGGCTTGGCGCTGACACAACATGCGATGGGTCGTGTGATTCAAACGACCCAATTGGCGCGTGTTGCAATGGCATCTTGTGCTCAGTCACTACCGCAAGCAACTGCGAAGGCTCATGGCTTGGATCCGGAACCAATTGCAATGATGCGCCGTGCGGCGAGCCTGATCCGGTCGGCGGTTGCTGTCTGAACTTCAATTGCTCGATCACCACGGAAGTAGATTGCCAGGGCGACTGGCTCGGTGAGGGCACCAATTGCATTGGCACGCCATGCGGTACGCCCGACCCCGTTGGGGCCTGCTGTGAAGGCAACTTTTGTTGGGTGGGAACCGAGTCAACTTGCAGTGGCGAGTGGCTCGGCGCGAATACCAACTGTGTATCGAGTCCCTGCGCCTCTGGGCCCGCCTTCCTAATTGTTCCCCTCGACTACCCCACCATCCAAGCAGCCATTGACGCCTCCTCCAATGGCGACACCGTTCTTGTGGTGGCGGGCACCTATACCGGAAGTGGGTCGGAGGTCATCAAGACTCGCGGCCGCGGCATCACCATACGCTCACTCGCTGGCGCCGCCGTCACAACCATCGACGGCGAAGGCCTTCGCCATGTGGTGAGCTGCACCAACAATGAGAGCAGCACCACCATTATCGAGGGGTTCACAATCACCGGCGGAGCGGGGAACTGGGGCGGTGGCATTTTCTGTGGGGGAAGTTCGCCCTCATTTACTGACTGCATCATTACCGACAACACAGCTACAACACGAGGTGGGGGCGCTTACACATTCCAGTGTTCACCCATATTCACGGGCTGCGTGTGGTCCTCCAACACATCCGAGTATGGCGCAGCCATCTACAGTTCCAATGCAAGCCCCACAATTGTCGGTGGAGAATTCAAGAACAATACGGCGTCGGCTTCTGGTGGGGCATTGCACGGGTCTTCAGGCGGCATAACGCTTGTCGGCGCCTCGCTGTGCCACAACCTGCCATCGCATATCAGCGGGCAGTGGGTCGATGGTGGCGATAACACGATGAACGACACGTGCCAAGGATGTGCAACCGACATTGGTGAAGGCGACAGCATCATCAACTCACTCGACATTCAATCGCTCTTGGATGTATGGGGCTCGACAAACGAGACTGCCGACTTTGACGGAAGCGGGTTCGTCGGCATCGGGGACCTCCTGATCATGCTTGCCAGTTGGGGACCGTGCTGACTGCCAATACGCCCTCTACTGTGGGCGCGGGCTGGTCAGTTCAGCAATAAGCCCCGTGCGATTGCCGGTGAGTTGCGCGTACTTCAACAAGTACTGCACTGTCGTGGTCATCACGGTCGCATGAGACCATGTAAGTGGACTCACACTCAGGGGCGCACCAGAATATGGGTCGAACTGTTCGGCCAACACACCTGAGTCAAGTGCGAGGTTGCGGGTCCACTCGAGCCCAGCAATAGCCTTTTCGAGTGACTGGAGCGTCGTCGCAGAAGCAATGTCGTACTGCGTCAGCCAAAGCGTGCAGATCGCCCACGGATTGCCTGGTACCCGATCTGTGTCCTTGGACTCAACCTGGTGGTAGTAATCATTCTCATACCGCGCGACACCACCCACATCAGTCTTGATTGTCAGGCGACTTCGCACCGCTTCCATGTGCGCCGCAAGTTTGACATCGCCGACATCAAATGCGCCGAAGGCCAGCAATCCCCACGCGCTTGCATCGATCGTCATGTCATGCGTATACGACCCATCGTCTTGAAGTGTGACCGCCCGAGCGAAGTGACCTGCCTGGTCATTCCACATGTGTTCCGCCATCGCTGAACGCATGTGATCCGCGGCAGCGCGATATCTTGCACTCTCTTCAGCAGCGCCGAAGTCGTCGGCAAAATCGCGGGCCGCATCGAGTGCGCCGATGCACGTTGCCACGGTAAACAGATGCACACCGTGCCTTTCCTCCCACAAGTCCCATGATGCGAGTGGCAATCCATTGTGGTCCCGGTACTCCATGATCCACTCAGCTGGCAACGTCACGAGTTTTCGGTGCATCTCGCGAATGAACTCTACATCTCGGAATACCTCGAAGTGTCTGCGTAACGCCCAAACAACGAGCGCGGTCTCGTCCTGCTGAATTGGCAAACTTGCCTTGCCGTCTTTGAGCCATGGATGCCAACTACTTGCAAGTGTCCCGGTTGGGTTGTACTTGTGGAGGAAGAACCCCTCTGGCTCAATCAAACCGCTACAAAATCGAAAGAAACGACGCGAGAGTTCACTGTGGCCTGCCAGGATCAAGGCCTGACTACAAAGCGCCCCGTCGCGTGGCCACATGTATGAATACGTATCGCCAGCGAAGTGCGTAATGTCCGTATCGTTGGCCGCAATAATCGCGCCGTCGTGGTCCACCTGCGTTCGCAAGATCAGTTCGCTTCGGACGTACTGGTCTCGAAGTGGTTCGGGCAACGGGGAGAAGTCGATTGGTTCCTTGCAGGCCCACAACCGCCAATACGCTTCGGTACGACGAATCATGCGTTCGGCTGTTCGATCCAACACCTTCTGGTTGAGCCGGCGAGCCTCCTTGTAGGAGTGCGCTGCGGCGATCCAGTACACCAAGTGCGATTCGGCGTCCGCTGCAATCTTGAGGTCGAAGCCAATGGTTGAATCAACTGACCCCTGCGCAATGGCACTTCGAACGAGTTGGCCGTCCTCGGCATCACGCCATGTCCCCTCGGCACTCCCGAGCCGCTTCGTGCCTGTTGCGAAGTGATCAATGCCACACTTGCGGCTATCGCAGCCATTGATCAAGAAATACGTGCCGTCTTTGTAGTGCACCATACCCATGGTCTTCGGGTCGTAATTCACTGTGTCGCCGACTCGAAAACCGTCGATGGAAATGTCGTGGTGAAAAAAGACGCGAACCTCGCGCGGTCCGGATCGCAGGTTGCAGACCCGAATAGAACGTAGGTACACCGGGTTGTTGTAATCAACCGCGTCTTCACAGTGCATTTCAAGGCCAAGGCGTTCGTTTCGAAGTGTTACCTCGGTCACCATGGTGTCTGGCTTGTACCGAAGTGTGCGAGTCCACGAGTCATCTTCAATCCAAGCGAAGTCGCCGTCGGCCCATACCCCAAAGTGCTGCACATGGCCGCCCGTGTGGTTTGGCATGCCCACGTGGGGCCAGTACAAATCGCGAATGCGGTACTTGTCATCAAATGTCACAAGCATGTCGCCGTTGCCGATGGGGATATCACGGGGCATAACGCAAGAACTCCATCAAATGTGTGGGCCAAGTTGTTCCAGTAGAACTGCCATTCGAGCGGCCACACCACACTTCACTTGCTGCATGATCAGACTGCGAGGGCCGTCTGCAACTTCTGGTTCGATTTCAAGGCCGCGGTTCACCGGGCCAGGGTGCAACACGAGAGCATGCTCCGGCAGACGGTCCGCCCGAGCAGCGTTCAGGCCGTACTGGCCGGAGTAGTCGCTTGTGATGGCAGAGCCACGCTCAAACTGCACACGAAGCATCATCACCGCGTCGAGGGCGGGAAGCGCCGCGTCCAAATCGTGGCACATATGAATCTCGCCGCGATCTTTCCCGCCCAGGCCATGGGTAAGTGACTCGAAAGAAGAAGACACGAAACCAGGTGGACCGATCATGATGACATCTGCGCCAAGGGCAGTCATGGCATACGCCGCGGACCGAGCCACACGACTGTTCCCAATATCACCGACGATGCCAATCGTCCGCTCCCGCAGATCAAGAGTACCCATCGATTCGGTCAGCGCCAATGTGTCAAGCAACCCCTGTGTGGGGTGCTCGCAGCGACCGTCTCCGGCATTGATCACCGGCACATCAACATGCTCTGCAATTAGATGCGCCCCTCCGCTTGCGCTACATCTCACAACAATGGCATCAATGCCCATCGCCGCGATATTGCGAGCGGTATCAACGAGCGATTCGCCCTTGCTCGCGCTGCTCGTTGAACCGAGCAAGTCCACCGTTGTGGCGCCGAGCCGACGAGCGGCCACGGTGAACGACACGCGTGTGCGAGTGCTGTTTTCGAGAAAGAGGTTTGCCACGATACGGCCGGCGAGTCGATCGGCGGCGGGCTCGTCGCCAGTCACGACCGGCAGGAAACCTGCGGCCGACTCCAATAGCCCAATCAGTCGATCGCGAGACATGTCTCGCAAGCCGAGGAGGTGCTGAGTGGCTGTGGTCGTTGACGTCACAAGGGAATTGTATCGTGGCCGTCAGGGTCGGTCGCTACGCCAGGGAACTCCACGCATGAGTTGCAGGATGGAGTTTGTGACGGCGTATAGGAACTAGCCCCATTTAGACGCCGCAATCGCTACGAAAAGTGGGACAGCATGATCAGCAAGTCGTCGACGTCTACGACGGCGTCGCCGTTGATGTCGGCTGGGCAACCGCTACATGGGCCCCAGGCGCCCAGAAGGATCAATAGATCATCAACACCAACAATGCCATCATCGTTGAGATCACCCGGAATACTTGTCACTGGATCAAGCGCAATCGTGGTGGAGTCCATGATCACTGGCGCTGACTTGCCCCGAGCCACCCAGGCGTCGTAGGCGATCTGGCCGCGGTCATCGGTCACATTGGCATCACGAAGGAATTCCATCATTTCACGTGTCGTTGTTTGGAAGTACAACGTCACGACGGCCTGTTCAGCGCCCGTTGGAATTGCAAAAGCCGTATCAGACCAGTGTTGACCATCGGCATACGTGGCGCCAACTGGCAGCGCTCGAATGGCATCAAAGCCTGCATTGGTGAATCCAACCGGTGGGATGCGATTGTCAATGACAACTTCATTGCACAACACCAAGTGGAACGACTCGCCGGCGTCCACGCCTGCTGCATCGGCCACGGACTGGGACACCCCCTGCTTACATTGCCAGACTTGTGTGCTCGCTTCATCTAACGTTGCCGTGGACCAGTCATAACTGCCAAGTTCATCAATGGCCGCGCCGTTCGCGTCGAGGTACTGCACATTGAGCCACATCCGCCGCCCCTCGGGCATACCAGTTGGAAGTTTGTGGCCAGACCAATTCGTCACGCGAATGTCGAGCTGGGCATTGTTTTGGTTCACGTCCATATCACTTGCGGCCGCAAGCATGTCGGCCGTTCGCTGCATCGAGGTATTGACCGCATCTTCGCTCAGTCCGGTGTAGTACGGGTCGTACAAGTCATGCACCGCGCCAATGACCCATGTGTTGCCGCCACTGAAGGCGTGCACATCGACGTCATCACGCGTTCCGATTTCAGGATTTTCCCAGAACACGCAGTTCGCACCGTGTGTCTTGGGCATGTGGCAATCCTGGCATGACTTCATCACACCATCGGGGTGACCGTCGCCGCCGAACCGACCGTCTGGAAACGGAACACCAGCGCCGGCAAAGTCACTATTGAGCCACTCGCTGTAAGTGCGTTGCTCGGGAAACATGTCGTACACATTCTGTGTTGGATGCGCTGCGTCCAGAGCGTTGAGCTCAAATGACTGAATGCTCTCATCCCACGTGAAGACTGGGTTCGCAAGATCATGGCACGAGGCGCACATGGCAGACTCTGAATGAAATGGGGAATGCAAAATCTGCGATGAGCCGTGCATATTGATTATGACATCATCGAGTGGTCCACGCCGCGAATCAATGGGGTCGAAAATGAACCGTCCGTTCCCCGGGTGTGCTGGGTCTGGATACGTGCCCGCATCAACAAGATCCTGCAAGATGCTCGCATCCTCAACTGGGTTCTCGGCCGACAATATTGGATCAACCATGCGGTGACAAAAATTGCATGACACACCATCAGTGTCGTCTGGAACCCAAAGGTCGTCAATGCTGCCGGTCGTGCTGCGTCCGCTGCCCCAGCCCATGGGAGCGTGGCACCTGATGCAGTATTCGCCCGCGCCCGCTGCATCTTGATTCGCAATTGTCACAGCAGCCTGCCAGACTGGATCTCGAACCGACTGAGCCATCATGCTCAAAGACCAATTGTCATAGGGGGCCGTCATGACGTCAGGATTATCGTCATCCTCAAATCGGTGACAATTTGTACATGTAAATACGGAGACCTCGAAGGCCTGCATGCCGGCCGGATTCGGTTGCGTGCCAGGCTGAAAAAAGTCCTCGTGTGTGGTTGGCACCTGCACCTGCTGGGCCGTCGCGGCCGCAACGGGCAACAGCGCACACCCGATCATCGCGATTTGAGACAGTTTCATCAACGATTGGCCCTCTTCCTGCACCCATGATTCGGTCATCACGAGCCTGAACTTCAACAGTACTTCAGTCTTAGGATTCGTCAACAACGAGTCATCGGATCCCACAAGAATGAGTACACTCCCTCCCCATATGACCCGATTTCGCATTCGTTGGTGCCTGCTACTTTCCCTTGCGGGGAGCATGGTTGGCTGTTCGGCGGGCAGCGGGCCTGAGATTCTGACAATCGCCCCGGATCAGTATCAAGAGGCGTTTTCGACCGCAATTGAACTGGTCCGAGCTCGCGGTTGGGAGCCCGAACTCATTGACCGGCGTAGCGGTGTGATCGAAACAGGCGCCTTCCAAAGCGGCTCGTTCGTGGAACCGTGGCATCTCAACACCATGGATATGGCCACAATCGTCGAAAATACGCTCTCAAAGACCAGAACACGGGTTCGGGTGGAGTTTCGGCCCACTCGCACAGCAAGCCTGGCCCATTCTGATCGGACAACCGTCCATCGCCCTGAATATCTCGGCGAAGCTGATACCCCTGATCTCATCGATACCAATAGCCCGCTTGACCTGCGGGTTTGGATCTTCACCGAGCACGGCCATGTACCCAACGTCATGCGGAGCACCTGGATGCCCACACTTGTGGCTAGGCCCCGGCAAACCGGCCATGACACCACCTGGGAACGCCCTCCGTCGGGCCTAGTGTGGATTCCCACCTCCCGCGACCGCAACGCCGAGCGGAGACTCATGCTCGCGATTGAGCAATCCCTACAGACCAACCAGCCAGTTCAGGGGGATTCTGCGGCCGTGACGAACTGAGTCGCCGTACGGTTGACTTGCATGCTCGTGGAGTGGAGGTAGCCTGAGGTGTTCGAACACCCAGAGAAGAGATGATGACCATACAACACTGCACATTGATGGCCGCTGCGGTTGCCGTGACGAGTGGCCTCGCCACCGCCGACTACCAGGATTGGTGCGGCTGGACCGAACTCGCCGCGAGAATTGGCATTGAGAATGTGCCAACCGGGCTTGACGTCATCGTCGGGCAGGTTGAAGCCCCTGATAGCTCGAGTCGATACATGCCCGACTCAAATGACTCTGACTTTGAGGGGAAGTACCTCATCCGTCGGTCTGGCGGCTCGACGAGCCCGTCAAGCCATGCCACCAACGTCGCCCGAAAATTCTACGGCCTGAGTAACTCACTCGCTCCAGGCGTGTGGTTCATAAATTGCTACGAAGTCAACAACTGGCTGCAAGGTGGATACCTCCACGTCGGAGGCGGAGCTGGTACACCGCCCGAGCCCGCGGTGGGTGCGCTCAAGATTTGGAGTAACTCCTGGGTCGGCTCCTTCGGATCAGTAAGCGTCGACCAAGACGCCCTCCGCCGCATCGACTGGTTTATCGAACGGGACGACGTGGTACTAACGGGCGGACTCAATAATGGCGTAGAGCAACAGCCCCTGCTCTCATATGGATACAACTCGCTCATCGTCGGCCGCCGCGACGGCGACCACTCCGCCGGTGATGTCCCCAGTCCGTACGACGGCGCTGGCCGCATGAAACCAGACATCACAGGTCCGCTGTTTACAACGAGCGATGCCACACCAATCATCGCCGCAGCCGCGGCCATGTTGATCGAACAGGCGCGGAACGACTCATCGCTCCCGGGAGCGGCTGAGGCATCTGAGACGATCAAAGCAATCTTGATGGCATCGGCAACACATAATGGGCCAAGTGGATCAGGCCTTGCGTGGACGAACAACTCGCCCACGTCCGGTGCCGACCGTGGCTCAACCGCTCGGCCACTCGACGAACTCGTTGGCGCAGGCCACCTTGATGTTGACCGAGCCAACCTAATGATGGCCGGTGGAGAAACGGACGGCGGAAACTCCGTTGCCAACGCCACGCCCGCACCCGCGCATGGCTGGTCCTTTGACACGATCTCAGCCGACGAACAACGTAGTTTTCGGTTCACAATGCCAGAAGGTGCCGACGAATTCTCAGCGCTCGCATCTTGGAACCGCGATGTTGCTGATAACTTTGGCTCCTTCACACTGGCCGATCTCAATCTTGAATTGCTCCGGCTTGATGACGGAGTTGCAACGCCACTCGTTGGCAACCAAACCGCATGGGTTGATGGGAATGTGCTCAGTAATAGCTCTGTTGACAATGTCGAACATCTGTATCTCGGCGGGCTTGAAGCTGGTGACTACATCGTGCAGATCACATCAAACAGCGGCAGTGCAACTGACTTCGCAATGGCCTGGTATTCAAGTGGAACCGTAGAAAGTCTCTTTGGTGATCTCAATGGTGACGGCATGATCGGAGTCGATGATCTGTTGCAGTTGCTCTCCGCGTGGGGCTCATGCGATGGCTGCGAAGAAGACCTTAACAATGACGGACTCGTCGGCGTTGATGACCTTCTTGCGATGCTTGGAGTGTGGCCGTGATCAAATGCTGCCTCGCCTCGCTTTTTCTTACGGCCATCGCTGCAGTCGCGCATGCCGACTATCAAGACTGGTGTGGGTGGACGGATCTCGCCGCAAGAATTGGTTCAGAAAATGTACCGAACGGCGCTGGCGTTATTCTTGGTCAAGTTGAAGCGGCCGACTCAAACGGGTACTACCTCGCCTTTGATACATCGGCCGATCCTGAAGATCCAAACTTCTCAGGCAAGTGGGTGCAACGTCGCTCGGGTGGAACCCAGAACCCATCAAGCCATGCCACGATGGTTGGCGGCATGTGCTATGGACTCGAACAAGGCTTGGCCAACGGCATCATGTTTATCAATGGGCATGAACTGAATGACTGGATCGGCACCGGCTATATGCACACCGGACAAGGTGGAAATTCGCCGCCAGAAGATGTCATCGGAGCACAGAAAATTTGGAATAACTCGTGGGTGGGAACACTTGGAAGCACGTCCTCAGACCACGATCTTCTTCGCCGTCTTGACTGGGTCGTCTCGCGGGATGATGTCGTTGCGGTCGTCGGTCTCAACAACGGAACACAACAGCAACCACTTCTCAGCTACGGATTCAACAGCATCGCCGTTGGCTGCCGGGACGGCGACCATGCAAGTGGTGATGTCCCCGCGCCTTACGAAGGAAGTGGTCGCATGCGACCGGATCTCGTCGCGCCGCTCTTTACAACCAGTGAATCCACTGCGACCGTTTCTGCCGCAGTGGCGATGCTCGTTGAACAAGTGCGAGACGCAGCCAACGCCCTCCATGCAGATGGCGAAAGGGCAGAAGTAATCAAAGCCGTGCTCATGGCCTCCGCAACGCACAACGGCATTATTGGCGAAACATGGTCCAACGATGCTGTTGTCGATGGAACTGACCGTGGTATCACAGTTCGCCCCATTGACGCAACTGTTGGCGCTGGACATGTCAACGTCGATCAAGCACACCTGCTGATGTCGAGCGGAAAGCAAGCTGGTGCTGCTTCGGGAACGAGTGGCGCCAATTTGGCTGGCTGGTCACTCGAAACACTCTCGCCCGGCGAGCAGCGATCTTGGTTGTTTGCTTCGGAAGGTGTTACGGATGCGTTCTCCGCAGTCATCACGTGGAACCGTACGGTTAGCAATTCCTTCACTACGTACACGCTGGCCAATTTTGACCTTGAACTCCTCCGGCTCACATCACAAGGCATAGAAACAACCTTGAGTGGAAGCCACGGACTCGGCGTTTTTGACGGCGGCAATATCGCAAGTAGAAGCGATGTCGACAACACTGAACATCTCTATATCACAGGTCTGCATGCTGGGCGATACATATTGCGGGCCACTCGACCGGCAGCTGATTCTGGAGGAAGTAGTATCGATATCGGGGTCGCATGGACGGCATCGGTCCCAGTCCCTGATGCAGACATTAATGACGATGACACTGTCGCCGTGCTTGACCTACTGATGCTTCTCGAACACTGGGGCGAGTGCGATTTATGTGAGGCTGATATTGAGGGCTCCGGGCTCGTTGATGCAATTGACCTACAACTACTGCTAGACGCGTGGCTCGGTCTCTAGTCAAGACCTAATTCGTTTCAGAATGACACACTCGATCGGGTTGCCGCGCGAAATGCGCGCCGCCTCTGCACTACCATGGCCGCCATGCGTCGCGGTCGCCTTGGTGCCTATTTTCTGCTCGCCCTTGTCCTGCTTGGGTTTGCACTCTTCCTGATCTATCCGATCTGGTTGACTGTCGCTGTTGGGTTCGAGAGCAAAGATGGCGGTTTCACACTACACCACGTTCTGACAGTGCTAGATGACCCATCAACCCGCATTGGATTGTTCAATGCTCTTGGCATTGCAGTCTTCACTACGACAGCTGCACTACTCATTTCAATTCCGCTCGCGCTAGTCTCGGTGAAGTGCGACTTCCCAGGAAAGACAGCCTTCAATGCCGTCATCCTGGTCCCTCTCATTCTTCCGCCGTTTGTAGGCGCCATTGGCCTGCACCACTTACTTGGCCGCCACGGGGCGATCAGTGAGTTTCTCATTTGGCTTGGCGTCGCCGACCATGGCGTAGACTTTATTGGGCAGGGTGGGTTCTGGGCAATCGTGCTCATTGAGGCATTGCATCTGTATCCGATCATTTATCTCAATGCCGCTGCGGCGCTGGCCAACTTAGATCCAGCGCTCGAAGAGGCCGCATCTGGCCTTGGCGCATCGGCATGGCGTCGACTTCGGCAAATCGTGATCCCACTCATTCGACCGGGTCTCTTCGCGGGCGGCACGATTGTGTTCATTTGGTCATTCACTGAACTCGGTACGCCGCTGATGTTTGACTATCAACAGGTCACCCCTGTGCAGATCTTCAATGGCATCAAGGAAATGGAGGGCTCCACGCAGCCCTACGCCTTGACAGCCGTACTGCTCATTGTTGCGGCTGGCACGTACCTCATCGGCAAGGTCTTCCTTGGCGGGCGTGCGAGCACAATGTACGCCAAGGCATCCATTCGATCGGTCCCGCGAAAACTTGGCGTCGTCGGGAGTACTGCAGCCATTGCGCTATTCGCCGGCGTCACATTTGCGGCGATGCTCCCCCACATCAGCGTGGTGCTCGCTTCGCTCTCAGTCGAAGGCGCGTGGTACGACAGCATCGTGCCCACGCAGTGGACAACTCACAATTACGACACCGCGCTGTCGCACTCACTTGCGAGCGATTCGATTCGCAACAGTCTGGCCTACTCATCGATCGCCATCGGTATTGATCTCTTTGTTGGCCTTGCGATTGGGTACCTCATTGTGCGGGTCAAGGTGCGGGGCCGCGGGCTCGTCGATGCGCTCGCCATGCTGCCACTCGCTGTGCCTGGACTTGTGATGGCCTTTGGTTATGTAGCGATGACACTCCGATGGCCATTTGGCAAGGATGATCCACTTGAGGGCTTCATTAGCGTGGTCGGGGCCAATCCAAATCCAATGCTGCTGCTGGTCATTGCCTATGCCGTGCGGCGGCTGCCATACATCGTCCGGTCGACCGTTGCCGGTCTTGAGCAAACCAGTGGCGAACTCGAAGAAGCCGCCCTCAACCTAGGCGCCTCCCGCACACGAGCTATTCGCACGGTGGTTATCCCGCTTATCACGGCCAACCTGATCGCCGGCGGCCTGCTGGCCTTCTCGTTTGCCATGCTCGAGGTAAGTGATTCGCTCATCCTCGCCCAGCGAGAATCGGACTACCCCATCACCAAGGCCATCTATGTGCTCTTTGAACGCCTCGGCGATGGCCCCGGCATTGCAAGTGCCATGGGCGTCTGGGCGATGGCGCTGCTCGCTGTCACCCTCGTTGGGGCTTCGGTCCTCATGGGCCGAAAAATGGGCGCAATCTTCAGGGTCTAAGGTGTGGCTTCCCTTTGTCAGAAGGGATCATGCCTCGGGATCGGAATCGACCCCAAGACCCTAGTGCTCATCTTCCTCTCCCTCGGCGAAGCCGCGCTATACTGCCCCGTTCTATGCCCTACACCCTGACACCTGCAGCACCCTGGGACGTTGATGTCGATGATGTCAACTATCTCAACGATCGACCCGATGCCGGCGATCGGTGGGTCATCAACTTTGGCCCGCAGCACCCCGCCACCCATACGACGCTTCGCGTCGTGCTTGAACTCGATGGCGAGCGAGTCGTCCGGGCCACTCCACACATCGGATATCTACATAGCGGATTCGAAAAGCTAGGCGAGCACCAGAGTTGGAACCAATTTGTCTGTGTTGCCAGCCGCATGGACTATGTCGGCCCAATCTGCAATGACATCATCTGGCACAACGCGGTTGAAAAGCTCTTCGACGTACAGCTCACGCCGCGTTGTACCGTTCTGCGGACGATCCTGATGGAGCTCGGCCGAATTCAAGGTCACTTGCTCTGCGTCGGCGCCGCAGCGCTCGATCTTGGTGCATTTACTGGCTTCCTCTATGGATTCAATGAACGAGAGTTCATCTACGACATCATCGACTTCCTGACCGGGCAACGATTCCACCCCGACTACACCCGCGTTGGTGGCGTGGCTCATGACATCCCAGACGAGGACATCTTCAAGAAGATGATTCACAACTTTCTCGATGTCCGGCTTCCAAAAGCCATCAACGACATCGAGACACTGCTGAACCGCAATCGCATCTTCATCGACCGGGTCAAGGGCGTTGGCGTCCTGACAGCAGAAGAGGCCATCAACTGGTCACTCACTGGACCACTCGCCCGAGCTTCCGGGGTGGCTCGCGATCTGCGCAAGGATGACCCCAACCTGTGCTATGCCGACAACTGGGACGGCGAAGGCGCCGACGCGGTGACATTCAACGTCCCAGTTGCCCAGGATGGCGACTGCCTCTGCCGATATCTCGTGCGACTCGAGGAAATCAAGCAGTCTGCCGGAATCATCAGGCAACTTATCGACCGCATTCCGGATGGCCCCATCAATGCCGATGCGGAAGGCAAGGCCGTCCTGCCTTCGAAGGCGGATGTCTATGGTTCGATAGAGGGCACGATTCAACACTTTGAACTCATCATGTCCAACCGTGGCTTTGAAGCGCCGGTTGGCGAGTTATATGCAGCCATGGAAGCCCCCAACGGCGAATATGGATTCTTTATCGTCGCTGATGGCGGACGAACCCCATGGCGAGTCGGCGTACGGGCGCCATCATTCATCAACTACCAGACGTTCGCTCGCATGCTTGAGGGCCACCAATTGGCAGACTTTGTCGCCATCTTGGGCTCAATAAATGTCATTGCGGCTGAACTCGACCGCTAGGAGTATTCCTGAACGATGGCCTGGACAGTCAAACCATCTGGCACCATGGAGGTTCCTCGCCGTAGCGAGCCATACTTGAGCGACGACATGCTCAGTGGCTATCGCAGCGAGATTCTCCCGAAGTACGAAACGCTCCATGGCGCCCTCATGCCAATTCTGCATGATGTGCAACGCATCCATGGCTGGATCACACCACAGGCGATGGAGGAAATT